>CAMWQS010000045.1 GCA_947176485.1 uncultured Clostridia bacterium
GTCCTAATTAACTTCGGCTGCGCCGCTCTTGCCCGAACCGAGTGCCAAAAGCACTTGCGCCGTTGCCATTTCAAACCCTACATCGTAAGCCGTCGTGCAAGCGTCAGTAAGTCCTATCGCACTGCCGTAGATCCTTGCGCGGCTATCAACGGGTGCAATAACAACCTCAATACCGAGGTTTTTGCAATAATTTAAGAAGTTTTTGAAGTTAGCCTCTTTCCCCTCGGTACACACCGTACCGCTGTGATAAAGCTGAACCATCACCGCCTTGGGCTTAACCTCCGTAAAGCGGTAAAAGTCGAAATTCAAAAGCGAATGCGCCTGAATCGTAACCATATCCATACACAGCTTTTGCGCCGTGCAAGGCTGTCTTTTTTCTCTTAATTGCTCAAAAGTCGGGTTAAGTTCATTTATATTATAAATGAAAGTGCCGTTTACCACTTCACCGAAATGCACGTTTAATATGCTGTTGTAATCTCCGCTTATCTGGGTTGCGGCAATAAGTCTGCTTGCAAGGTGAATTTTGCAATTCTCGCCGTGGTTTTCAAAGCTGACGAAAACTCCGCCGAAGTCAACGCTTTTAATAAACGTAACTGCGTTAGCGAAATTTTCAACGCCTCTACTGCGCTCGTCGTCCAAAGGATACAGCGCGGAAACGAACACGACGGGTATCTGTATATCACAGAAAATTTGGCTGAAAAGGTTAGCAGTAAAACATAGCGTATCCGTGCCGTGTGTAATAATTATGCCGTCGTAGTCGTCCTTATTCACACCGCGCACGCAGTCCGCCATTTTTTCAAGATCGGAAGGCTGAACGTTCTCGCTTAAAATATTCAAAGGGCGAAGCTCGTCGAATTCTACGGTATCACCGTAGCGGGAATTGTAAAGCTCCAATAAGAAGCTTTTATCCTCGTTTCTTAAATCGACTTTGTCGCCGAGTGCACGTGAGCCTATCGTGCCGCCCGTAAAGATTACGCAAATTCTATTCTTCATAGGCTAACTGATTAAAGGCTTCCTACCGTTCTGGGGAACAACAAAGTGTCGCGGATATTCTGAACGCCCGTGATATACATCAATATGCGCTCTAAGCCCAAGCCGAAACCGCTGTGAGGTACGCTGCCGAATTTACGGGTATCTATATACTCAGTGTAAGCTTCAAGGCTCATATTGCGCTTTATCATAGCGTCTTTAAGCTTAATTAAGTCAGCCTCCCTTTCACTGCAGCCGATAATTTCCCCTACGCCGGGAACGAGAAGGTCGGTTGCGGCAACGGTTTTGCCGTCGGGATTTTGCTTCATATAGAACGACTTAATATCTGCGGGATAGTCCGTTACGAAAACGGGCTTTTTGAAGTGCTCGTCAGTAAGGTATTTTTCGTGCTCGGTCTGCAAATCGCAACCCCATTCTACGGGGAACTTGAATTCCTTACCCGATTTTTTAAGAATTTCGATAGCGTCAGTATACTTAACCTTAGCAAAATCGCTGTTAATAACTCTGTTAAGCTTATCAATAAGCCCCTTTTCAGCCCTTTCGTTAAAGAACGCCAACTCGTCGGGACAGTTATCGATAACTTCTTTAATAATAAATTTAATGAAGTCTTCGGCAATTTCGATTATATCGTGCAAGTCCGCAAAGCATACTTCGGGCTCGATATGCCAAAACTCCGCCGCATGTCTGGGCGTGTTGCTGTGCTCGGCGCGGAAAGTGGGCCCGAATGTATAAATTTTACCAAGGCCCATGGCAGCAATTTCGCCCTCTAACTGACCGGAAACGGTCAAGCTTGCCTTTGCGCCGAAGAAATCACCAGAAAAGTATTCATCTTCCGTTTTGCAATTTGCGTTCCACGGCTGCGTGGTTACGCGGAACATTTCACCCGCACCCTCACAGTCACTGCCAGTAAGAATGGGCGTGTGCATATATTTATAGCCGTGCGAATGGAAATACTTGTGAATTGCGAAAGAAAGCTCGTTTCTGACGGCAAAAACCGCCTCAAAGAACCTTGTGCGGGGTCTTAAATGAGGAATCGTACGCAAGTATTCCAGCGTGTGGAACTTCTTTTGCAAAGGATAATCTGCGGGGCATTCGCCAAGGACTTCCAAATCGGTTACCAAGATTTCAAAGCCGTTTCGTTCCGAAGGAACGAAGTTGCCCGTAACCTTCAAAGCCGTACCTACAGGCACGACTGCGTTGGGGATATTTTTGGCGTTTTCCTTATCGATAACGAGCTGAAGGTTTCTAAGGCAAGTGCCGTCGTTAAGTTCAATAAAAGAAATACTTTTTGAATCGCGTGCCGTTCTTACCCAGCCGCAAACCGTAACGCTTCCGCCACTGTACTTTTCGGAACGTTCAAACAATTCTTTGATATCGGTATGCTTCATTTAAGCCTCCACAGAATTTAAGAAAAATACGGACTGCCGAAGCAGTCCGTAAGGTTTAATTAGCTTTTTTTTCGTCCTTGGACACCACTTCAACCTTGTCGTAGTAACCACAATTACCGCAAACTTTGTGAGCCTCTTTCAAGGAGTGACAATGAGGGCACTCAACAAGTGTAGGCGCTGTTGCCTTGTAGTTTGCAAATCTTTTATTGGTTCTGCTCTTAGACTGTTTTCCCTTGGGTACTGCCATTTTAATACACCTCTTTTTTCTTTTTTAGGTAACGTCAATACCCTTGCAGTCCTCTTTACAAAGTAAAACGTGGGGCTGGCTCATAAGTATTGCATCGTCAACGGCGGTTTTCAAGTTAATCTTGTTACCGTCGTAATAATAATTTTCATCGTCTTTTTCGGGTACGAAAAGTACTTCGGTTAAATAACTTATCTCTTTCTTTGCTTCGTTTAAGCAGTACGAGCACTGCCCCGAAAGCAAGTACTTCACGGTCAATTTCATTTCAACGCAGTCGTCGTCGAATATTTCGTACTCACCCTCAACCTTTACTTCCCCTATTTTGCATAGAGGCACGAGGCACAAATTCTCGGGCGGAACGTAATCGAAACTGAAACTTCCCGCGTATTTTCCGTGGGCGATAAGCCTTTTAACTTCTAATTCCATACCAAAGTTGACTATCAAATTATATTATAAGGGCTAATTTTTGTCAACAAGAAATTACCCTTATGCACAATAATTTTTATAAAAGTTCAGCAGTTTCTCTTGCGATAACCAATTCTTCGTTGGTAGGGATAACGAGAACTTTGACTTTCGACGATTTTGCCGATATATCGTGGATGGTCCCGTCGTTTTTAGCCTTATTTGCCTTTGCACTGAACTTAACGCCGAGGAATTCAAGACCTTTACATACGTCTTCCCTTACGGTGGGCGTGTTTTCGCCTACGCCGGCAGTGAATACGATGCAGTTAAGTCCGCCCATAGCCGCCGCATACGCACCGACGTATTTCTTTACTTGATAGCCGAACATATCAAGTGCAAGCACGCACCTTGCGTTGCCTTTCTTTGCACCGGCAATCAAATCTCTGAAATCGCTTGAAACGCCCGAAATACCCGCAACGCCGCTCTTTTTGTTAAGGTAATTCAAAATTTCTTCGTGGCTCATATCTTTCTTTCTTGCAAGGAATTCAACCGCGGACGCGTCGATATCGCCCGAACGCGTGCCCATCAGAACGCCTGCAAGGGGCGTGAAGCCCATAGAAGTATCGATGCACTTGCCGCCGTCTACAGCCGAAATTGAAGAACCGTTGCCGAGGTGGCAAGTTACTATTTTAAGCTCTTCGGGCTTTTTGCCGAGATATTTTGCAGCTTCGCCGGCAACGAACTTGTGGCTCGTGCCGTGTGCGCCGTACTTTCTTACGCCGAACTCTTTATAGTCGTTATAATCGATTCCGTAAAGGTAAGCCTTTTCGGGCATGGTCTGATGGAACGAGCTATCAAACACGAGCGCCATAGGGGTTTTGGGCATAACCTTCATGCAAGCGCGAAGTCCCATAGCCGCAGCGGGATTGTGCAAAGGAGCAAGCTCGAAAGTCTTCTCTTCCAAAGTCTTCAATACTTCGGGGGTAACCAAAGTGGTCTTTTTGAAGTATTCGCCGCTTGCAACTACTCTGTGACCTACTGCGTCGATTTCGTCCATTGACTTAATAACGCCGATATCGTCGTCGCGGAGTGCTTCCAAAACGAGCTGAATTGCAACTTCGTGGCTGGGCATAGCTTCTTTATAAATTCTTTCAATGCCGTTGCCCTTTGCCTTTAAAACCGAGCCTCTTATACCTATTCTTTCACAGTTACCTTTTGCAATGGCCTTTTCTGTTGCCATATCGATAAGCTGATATTTAAGTGAAGAACTTCCTGCGTTAACTACTAAAATTTTCATTTCGTTTAATCCCCTTTAATTATTCTGCTTGTAACGCCGTAACCGCAACGGTCGCGACTATATCTTCCACGCTGCACCCACGCGACAAATCGTTCAAAGGCTTTGCAAAGCCTTGGCACACGGGACCTATAGCCATATATCCGCCGAAGCGCTGTGCAATTTTGTAACCGATATTGCCCGCGTTGATGTTGGGGAACACGAATACGTTTGCGTGTCCAGCAACCTTGGAATCGGGCGCTTTAAGCGAACCGACTTCGGGCGCAACCGCCGCGTCGAACTGGAATTCACCGTCCAAAGCAAGGTCGGGAGCCGCCTCTTTAGCAAGCTCGGTAGCCTTCTGTACCTTGGGTACGGACTGAGTAAATTTATCGTCGTTGCCGCTACCCTTCGTCGAGAACGAAAGCATAGCAACCTTGGGTTCGATACCCGCAATATCCTTTGCCGTCTTTGCGGAGGTTATTGCAATATCCGCAAGCTGTTCTGCGGTAGGCTCGATGTTTATCGCACAGTCCGCGAACACGGCAACGCCGTCGGGGTTGTAAGGATTATTTTTATCGGGAGCAATCATAATGAAACAGCTTGACACGGTTTTGATGCCGGGTGCGGTTTTTACGACCTGCAAACCGGGGCGAAGCGTGTTTGCCGTTGAATGGCAAGCGCCCGAAACGTAACCGTCTACGTCGCCGGCTTTAAGCATAAGCGCGCCGAACATCGTCCTGTCCTTAGCCTGCTCTGCCGCCTGTTCTTCCGTCATACCCTTAGCTTTTCTTGCTTCGTATAAAATCTTTGCGTATTCTGCGGTTTTTTCGGAAGTTAAAGGGTCTACGAGCGTAATACCCGTAAGGTCAACGTCGGGAGCTACCTTCTTGCACTCTTCCTCGTTGCCGATAAGAACTATCTTCGCAATACCTTCTTTGGTAATCTGCGCAGCAGCTTCAACTACACGCTTGTCCTCGCCTTCGCATAAAACTATAGTTTTATTGCGGGCAGCGGCTTTTTCCTTGATTTCTCTCAGAAGTGAAGGCGTGCCGTTAATTGCGTCGGCTACTTCTTTACCCGCTTTCTTGATTTTGTCAAGTAATGACATTTCAATTTCTCCTTAAATTACTTTATTTTTCACCCAAATCGTTATATAATGGGTTTATTACAACGTTACCATTATATACCAACTTTTTTTGAATGTAAAGATTTAGAATGAAGATTTGTGGAATTATTTGCGAATTTAACCCCTTTCACAACGGGCACGAATACCTTTTGAAGGAAGCGCGTAAGCTTTCCGGTTGCGACGCTGTCGTTTGCATAATGAGCGGCAGCTTCACCCAGCGCGGCGATATTTGCGTTGTCGAAAAGCATACGCGGGCTAAGCACGCCGTATTGGGCGGTGCGGACTGCGTTATCGAGCTGCCCGCCGCCTTCTCGGTTGCACCTGCGGAAATATTTGCAAGCGGAGCAGTTAAAATTCTTTCTTCTATTCCCGAACTTGATACTATAGCTTTCGGCTGTGAAAGCGGCGCACAAGCCGACTTTTTGCACGCAGCAGAGCTTCTTAGTAACGAAAGTGAAGATTTTAAAGCGGCGTTACACGCCAAACTCGACCAAGGTGAAAGCTATATCAAAAGCTATGCTTTTGCGTTCGAAAGCGTTGGCGGAAACGCAGAGCTTTTATCGAAGCCCAACAATATTCTCGGTATAGAGTACGCAAAAGCCGTTTTGCGGACTAAAAAAGATATAAAGATTTTACCCATACGGCGATTAGGCGCGGACTACAACGACGGAGAAATCAAGCAAAATTTTTCTTCAGCAAGCGCGATACGGAAAAACTTAACTTCACCATTGATTAAAGACAACGTTCCCCCCTTCGTTTTGAACGATTTGCACGACTTCACCGCAGAACGCGAAAGATACGAAGACTGTTTAAGGCTGATACTTTCACGCACCTCCGCCGAAGATTTGACCAAAGTTTACGGCTGCAACGACGGATTTGAAAACGCCTTGAAAGCTTTGCAAGCTTTACCTTTTAACCAAATCGTAAGTGAAGCAACCTCTAGACGGTTCACCGCCTCACGCATAAAAAGAATTTTGTGCGCAAATTTTTTAAATCTTCATCAAGCGGAATGCGAAAAGTTTCTATCATCCGACCTATATTTGTCCCCACTTGCAGTCAAAAAAGAAAGCGCGGGCGAAATATTGTCCGCACTTGCAAAATCGGCCTATCCCGTTTTGACTTGCGGTAGCGACGAGCTAAAGCTTTGCGAAACGGCGGCACGGTGCAAAAAACGGGACGACTTTGCATACTTGCAGTGGCAACAGCTAACTAATGCAAAGCCCGTAAAAAAGATGCTTTTAATATAAAATACGGAGCGGTTATCTAACCGCTCCGTATCGTTTATTTATTGATTTGTTCGTTGATAAATTTTATATTTTCCGCTTGCGCCTTACTTTTGTAAACCAGCACGATTGTTATCCAGTATCCGGCAAGCACAATCGCCAAAAGAATATCGAAGACCATTACGATATTCGAAAGAATATCCGTATTCGATTTATACCCTCTTATAAGCGTTCTCGTCTGTGAGGTAATATTCGTCATACCCGTAACCGCGCCGTCGAAATCGTTTATAGCGTTTACAGCCGAGGTTGCCGCAGCTGTTAACCCGTTATTGAAATCTTCCGTCAAGTATTCCGTCGAAGTTAAATCTGCTGAATAATTAAACTTTGTAAAACCGTCTAGCGTTTCGCCAAATGAGGTTTTGTTAGCTTCAAAGTTAGTTTTATTTAAAACTGCTTGCATCGTTTTAACCGTGCAAGTAAAGTAATCGAAGCGTACGACCCCCTTCACTTCGTCATAGTAAGAATACTGATAAATACCGTCCGCAACGTAGTATTTTGAAATATCTTCAAGTCTATCTGGCAAACCTTTAATTACGGCTTTGTAGATATTCAAATGCACGATAAAATCTTGCTGATAAGCCGTTAAATCAGTGGGTTTAACTACTTTTCTGTCAACTTCGCTAAGTAGCGGTGAAGTCCACCATAACAGCGTTGAGTCGTCAGGTTTTGAAGTCATATTCGGCTCGTAATTGCCGTTTGCATTAGAATACGCGCCGTAAGCGGTGCTTAAATCGGCTATCGCTCCACTTTTGTCATCGCCGAAATATTCCTTAACGCCGACGATTAATTTAGGTTTAACGGGCTTAACCGCGTCTTTGCCTGCGGCAATATCTTGCTTATATTTAGCAACGTCCTTTGCATATTTTTCAATTGCAGCCTTATAGTCGGTAAGTTCCGCGTTAAGGTTTACGGCGATTTTTGCCTTAGACAAGTAATCTCTTACGGTTATAAGCAGATTATCAAAAGCCGTTTTGGCAGACGATTCTTCAAAGTCTTTTCTTGCCTTGGCAATTGCTTCTTCCGTTGAGTTTTCGTTACTTAATACCGCGTAGTATCCGTTTAATTCCGTTTTATAAGCAAAATAAGCAGCGTCAATATCCGCGCCGTCAAGCACGGACAAATTCTTTATACTATTTATGAACGCGGTTTCCGCGTTGCTTGCCGAAGTCTGCAAAACCGAACGCGCAGCGGCCTTTTGTTCTTCGCTTACCGCTTTTTTATATTCCGCGTAAGCGTCGTCAATACTCTTCGTGAAAGCGGTGTAGCCATCTTCAAAAATTTTAAGCTCGTTGCCGAGAGTTTCGTATTCGTTTTCGGACGCTTTGAGTTCAAGAACTTTATCCGACAACCACAAAACGGCTTCGGACGAGTACGCATCGTCAAGCTCGTATTTGGCAATTTGAGCATACTCAGTCATATCATTGCCGAGCTTTGTGGCAAACTCGGTATTGTCGGCATTAATCGGAACGATACAAGCGTAAACCACTAAGTTAAATATAAGAAAGAGGCAACCGAACAAAGTCGCTATCCAGCCGATTAAGCCTACGATATCTTTAAGCGGGCTTTTACTTTTAAGCTCTAACTTCTTTAAGTTTTCGTATTTTTCGTTGTCGCAATTTTCAAGCGAGGTTTTTAGTCCCGCCCTTTCTTTTTTGGCAACGCCTTTTTCAAACTTAGAGTAAAGTTCTTCAACGTGTTCGTTCGTCATACAATTTCCCCTTAATCAATTTGATTAGGTTTTCTAATCATAAATCAATTATATGACTAAATTATTTAATATGTCAACCCCTTTGATTAATTTTTTTAATATATTTTTAGCATAAAAACTATATTAGTAGGGTGCAACGATGATTAGATTACTTGAACTTAGAAACGAAAAAGGACTTTCCCAAAGGGAGCTTGCAAGGATAATGAACGTGAGCCAAGGCACCTATAACAATTGGGAAAACGCAAACACGCAGCCTTCCATCGAGCAATTGATTTCGCTTGCAAACTTTTTTGAAGTTTCGGTTGATTATCTTATTGGCAGAACGGACGATATGGGCAATGCCGTTCAACCCCGTAACCAATCACTTGATTACGCCGGCAAGCTAATAAATTCCGTCGATACGGAAACACAAAACGCGATTATAACTATTCTTAAAAAACTGCAAAAATAAAAACCCGCTTACAAGCGGGTTATTTTTTTATAATGAATTCAAATACGCTACTTCTTGCGGGGATAACTTTCTGTATGCGCCCCTATCAAGCCCCCTCAAAGTGATTTCGCCTATTTTTATGCGCTTTAAAAGGGTTACTTCTTTACCGATTATGGCAAACATCTTTCTGATTTCTCTGTTCTTGCCCTCGGTCAAGGTTATATGAATTTTCGTATAAGCTTTGTTCGTTTCAACGATATGCGCTTTACACTTTTTCGTCATATAGCCGTCGATTTCAACGCCGCTTCTTATAGGGTTCAAATCTGCTTCGGTGAGGATACCCTCTATCTTTACAAGATAGGTTTTGGGAACTTCGTTCGAAGGATGCGTCAATTTTTGCGCAAGCTCGCCGTCCGTAGTCATAATTAAAAGACCTTCGCTGTCGTAATCGAGCCTACCCACCGGATATATTCTGCCCACGCCTTGCGGCATTAAATCCATAACGGTTTTTCTGCCCTTTTCGTCTGAAACCGAGCAAATATAACCTTTGGGTTTATTCAGAATATAATATTCGTTCTTTTTTAAAACGACTTTATTGCCGTTTACGGTAACCTCGTCGTCAAGCCCAACTTCAAGCCCCAAAGATGCAGTTTTGCCGTTGACGGCAACTTTACCTTCGGAAATAAGTTTATCACACTCACGCCGTGAAGCTACGCCCGACGCGGCAAGAAATTTGTTAATTCGCATAGCTATATACTATACAAATTTTCACTAAAAATCAAGCCGTTTTCATCGCAAATTTCAAGCCTTGCCACCAAATCGCCTTTTTTGATTTTGTTACTATCAGTCAAAGGAATAACTTTAAAGTCGAGGTTTTCACTGTTTCTTACGACTATTTTGCAAGGCTTTTGCAGTGAACACAGTATCGTCCCCGAAGAATAAACCGCGTTTTCGCTAAGATTAAGCAGTTTGTAATTATTGAACGCGTCGTCTAAAAGCGCTTTGCTCCTTTCATACATATCGGGACAATTCAAAACTACGGTTACTACGTCCATTCCGTCCCTTTCCGCAGAGGATACGAGGCACCGCCCCGCCTTTACGGTATAACCCGTTTTGACGCCGTTCGCGCCGTCGTAAGAATAAAGCATTTTATTCTTGTTGGCGTAAGTGCGGAAGTTACCTTTATAGTTGCGCGTAGAAACTACTTCTTTGAAGGTTTCGTTACGCATAGCGTAACAAGCAATTTTGCATAGGTCTCGGGCGGTCGTGTAATGTTCATTATCGGGCAAACCGCTGGGGTTTTTGAATTGCGTGTGCTCCGCACCGATTTTTTTTGCGCGGGCGTTCATAACCTCGACGAACTTTTCTACACTGCCGCTGTGATGAATGGCAAGCGCCGTCGCGCTGTCGTTGCCCGAACGGAGCATTAAACCGTACAATAAATCTCTTATATCGATTTGCTCGTCCTTTTTTAGGTAGATGCTAGAGCCTTCCACACCCACCGCCTTGTCGGGCACGGTGATAACCTCGTCAAGGTTGCAGTCCTCTACGATAATTATTGCCGTCATAATCTTGGTGGTGCTCGCCATGGGGAGCCTTGCGTCGGCGTTGCCCTCTTTTAGCACCGTTTCGGTCGTAAGCTCCATGGCGATTTCCGCCACTGCGTTTGCCTCTGCATTAATAGGCTTTACTGCAAAAAACGCACCGAAGGCGATACAAACCGTTAAGCAAGTTAAAAGTAAATATTTTTTACGCATTGTCAGTCAGTTTATGAATTAACTCTCCCGTTTTGTCTATAAGCGTATCGATGGCGTCGTCCTCCATTTTCATAAGGCGGCAACCCGTTCCGTCGTCAACTAAAAACCCTTTGGGTTTTACGGTTATAACAGTGCCGTTTCCGCCGGCAAGCTGAAAGCCGTCGGCTTCCTTAAAGGTTTTAACGTCGCCGTACTCTCCGCCGCCGCTTAAATTTACGACTGTAACCGACGAAAGAGGAATAACCTCCGTGCCGCTTACGGTAACGATGGACTTACCGACTACGGTGTCTGCCCCCGCCACCTTTTCAATTGAAAGTG
>CAMWQS010000046.1 GCA_947176485.1 uncultured Clostridia bacterium
TCTTGAAGAAGTCGAAGTCCCCATCGGAGCAGTGGTTGTGTGCGTCGGAAATATTATCTCCCGCGGGCACAACCGAAGAACCAAATTGCAGATAGCAACCGCCCACGCGGAAGTCGAGGCAATCGAAAAAGCTTGCAAAAAGCTTAAAAGCTGGCGTATCCCCGAATGCGAAATCTACGTTACCTTAGAGCCTTGCCCCATGTGTATGGGCGCAATGCTCAACGCCCGCATAAAAAAGGTGTACTTCGGCGCGTACGAGGCAAAGGGACGCTCGCTAACCGCAGAGCTTGCTAAAGCCAATCTCGTTAACCACGTCATTGAAGTCGAAGGCGGGGTTATGGAGGAGGAGTGTTCGCAAATTTTGTCAAATTTTTTCAAGGAAATGCGAGGGCGTATCAAAGAAACGGACGAAAATTAAAACTTTTTAATTTAGTTGACTTTATTTATTCTAAATAATACAATTAAAATGCGCGGCTTGGCGCATACTTCGTGAGGGCAAACTCGCATAAAAATTAAATCGCATCGGAGGAAACAAAGTGATAAACCACGGAAACGAAATTAAAATCTTTTCGGGCAACTCGAACAAACCGCTTGCCGAGAAAATTGCGGCTAAATTGAACACGACTCTCGGCGATATGGAAATAACTCACTTTTCCGACGGTGAAATTTACGTCCGCTTTAACGAAGCCATCCGCGGTATGGACGTTTTCCTTATTCAATCTACAAGCTTTCCCGTAAACGTAAATCTTATGGAATTGTTCATTATGATTGACGCGGCAAAGCGTGCCAGCGCGGGCAGAATTACTGCGGTTATTCCCTATTTCGGCTACGCCCGTCAGGACAGAAAAGCCCGTTCCCGTGAACCCATTACCGCAAAGCTCGTTGCAAACCTTTTAACCAGCGCAGGCGCGGATAGGGTACTTACGATGGATTTACACTGTGCGCAAATTCAGGGCTTTTTCGATATCCCGTTGGACAACCTTGTCGGCGGACCTACCCTTTACAATTACTTTAAACCCAAGGTTGACGATAACTTCGTCGTAGTTTCCCCCGATATCGGCTCGGTATCCCGCGCAAGAAAGGTCGCAACCCGTATGGACGCGCAGCTTGCCATTATCGATAAACGCCGTCCCAAAGCCAACGAAATGGAGGTTATGAATATCATCGGCGACGTCAAAGGCAAAAACTGCCTTATGGTCGACGACATGATAGACACTGCAGGCACCATCGTCCAAGGCGCAAAGGCACTTAAAGAGGCGGGTGCAAAAGCAATTTACGCTTGTTGCTCGCACGGCGTTCTTTCGGGTCCCGCAATCGAAAGGCTTGCCGACTCGCCTATTGACGAGCTTGCAATTCTGGACACCATCGATATCCCGCAGGAAAAAATTTTGCCTTTCTTCAAAATTATTTCCACGGCAAATATCTTCGCTTCTGCAATCGAAAACGTTTACCTTGACAAGTCAATGTCAAAAATTTACGATTAATAAAATGCATATAAGCGTCGCAATACTGTGTTGTGCTTGCGTTTTTACTTCGGTCATTTACGGTTAAGTAAAATCCCTTGTAAAATCCGCGCACGCCTTGTCTTGCTTGCTTCTCTGCATTTTATCGGTTATTAGGTTTAATAAAAAATATAAGCCGCGTTTATTGCCGCGGCTTTTTTAAAGGAAAGTATGTTTATTATAGTAGGATTAGGCAACCCCGAAGAAAAGTATTTAAAAACTTTTCACAATATGGGTTATATCGCCGTAGGCGAAGTTGCCGCAAAGCTCGGCGTAAAATTCAAAAAGAAGGAATGCGAGGCGTTCACCGCCGAAGCCAATTTGGGTGGTGAAAAGGTTATCCTTGCCCGCCCCGTAACCTATATGAACGCAAGCGGGCGTGCGGTCAAGCAGCTGCTTGCAAAATACAAGACGGACGAGAGCCACCTCATAGTTTTGTACGACGATTACGATATCCCAAAAGGTAGTGTAAGGATACGCCCTTCGGGCAGTGCGGGCACTCACAACGGAATGCGCTCCATAATTGCCGAAATCGGCACGCAGAACTTCACCCGCATAAGAATAGGCATCCGCGACAGTGAGGTTAATATCCCCATAATAAACTACGTTTTGTCCGAAGTAAGAAGGGATGATTACGACTTGTTTATATCCTCTTGCGGTAGGGCGGCAGACGCGGCAATTGCAATCGCAAATGGCGACACCGTCGAAAACGCTATGACCAAATTCAACGGCTAATTTATATCAAGGACAACGCACTTGATTAAAGACTTTTTCAGCTTTAAAAATTTAACGGGTGATTACTCCGCCCTCGAAAACGACATCCGCCTCGGCACGCCGACGGCGGCTTTTGGCTTGTTCGATTCGCATAAATACCTTCTTGCAACGCTGCCCGAGCGAAAGCTCATTTATATAACGGCGGACGGCGTGGCGGCGCAGAACGCGTATAACTCTATTTCGGTTTTAAGCGGCAAAAAATGCGCCCTTTTAACCGCCAAGGACGAGGTTATCTTATATAAAGACGCGCTCTCGAAGGACGCGCTTTACCGCCGTATTTCGGCAATTTATTCTATGCTGAACGGGGCGGAAGTGGTGGTTGCGGATATCGAAGCACTCATGCAGCTTTTCCCCGCAAAAATCGAGGCAGTTCACTTTAAAACGGGTGAAGATTACGACTATTCCGCACTCCCCCAAAAGCTCGTAAAAATGGGCTACACCCGCGAATATGCCGCAGATACGCGTGGCTGTTTTGCCGTCCGCGGCGATATTTTAGAGGTTTTCCCTATAAATTCCGAAAACCCCGTGCGCATCGATTTCTTCGGCGATACGGTTGAAAAAATCCGTCCTTTCGATTCGGTCAGCGGCGAAAGGTTGGAAGAAATTTCTTCCGTCTCCGTAGTTTCCGCAACCGATACCGTAATCTTGCCCGATGAAAAGTCAAAAATAATAAACGAGCTCACGGCGCAAGTTAAGAAGTCGCCCGATATAAAAGCCTATGAAAGGGCTAAAAAAATTGTCGACGACATAGCCGAAAAGCTTACTCAAAGCGATACTTTTTCGGGTGCTTCGTTTTTGATGCCGTTGCTTAATTGCACCCGTAATATATTTGATTTAACGGACGGAGATACCCTTTTCGTCTTTGACGAGTGCAAGGCAATAGGCGATAGAATGGACGGCGTCTACAAAGAGCATACCGAGCGCGTTTCCGACCTTAAAAAGGGTGGTGAAGCGTTCGCTTTTTCCCAACACCAGCTTATATCCCCCGAAGTCCTGATTGAAGGGTTTAAAAGGTACAGGTGCTTGGCACTGCAAACCTTCACTTCGTCAACGGCGTTTTTCCGCCCCTTAAAAACATACGATTTCCACGCAACGCCCGCGCCGTCCTATCTCAACGCCCTGCCCCAGCTCGTAACCGATATAAAGGGCTGGCTTGCAAACGGATACCGCGTGCTTGCGTTCACGGGCAATTTGCAACGCTACGAGAAGCTTTCTTCAATTCTTTCGGACGAGTACTTGCCCGTCTACCCCGTGCCCGACAGGCTTCAAGCCTTGCACGGCGTTTCGGTCAGCTCGGAAGAGCTCGCCCACGGGCTTATCCTTCACGATAATAAACTCGTAATTATCGGCAGCGGCGATATCTACACCAAGTCGGTAACCAAGCGCATAAAAAAGCGCAGGGGCGATATGTTCGTTTCGCCCGAAATAGGCGACTACTGCGTTCACGAAAAGCACGGCATAGGCAAAATTACGGGCACGCAAAAAATCGAAACGACGGACGGTATAAAGGAATATCTGTCAATCGAATACAAGGGCGGAGATACCCTGTACGTCCCCGTTGAGCAAATGGACGTACTTTCTAAGTACGTCGGCGACACAAGTCCCGCGCTTTCCAAGATAGGCGGCGCAGATTTCGAAAGGGTCAAGGACCGCGTCAAGCAGTCCATAAAAAAGCTTGCGTTCGACTTGAAAGAGCTTTACGCCGAAAGGCAAGCAAAGCACGGTTTTTGCTTCCCCGAAAACGCTGTTATGATGCAGGAGTTCGAGGACGCCTTTTCATACGAGGAAACCCCCGACCAGCTTACTTCAATCGAAGAAATTAAAGCCGATATGTGTTCGGATAAGGTTATGGATAGGCTCCTTTGCGGCGACGTCGGCTACGGCAAAACCGAGGTTGCTCTCCGCGCAGTATATCTTTGCGTTCTCGGCGGCAAGCAGGCGGCAATAATGTGTCCCAGCACCGTGCTTTCCGAACAGCACTATCATACCGCGGTAGAGCGTTTCAAAGAATTCGGCGTAAGGGTGGAGGCGTTAAACCGTTTCAAAACGCCCGCCCAGCAAGCCAAAATTTTAAACGAGCTTGCAAACGGCAATATAGACCTTATCGTCGGCACGCACAGATTGCTTTCAAAGGACGTCAATTTCTACGACCTCGGCTTGCTCGTCCTCGACGAGGAGCAGCGTTTCGGCGTAGAGCATAAAGAAAAAATAAAACACGTCAAAAAGAATATCGACTGCCTCACCATGACGGCAACGCCCATACCCCGCACCCTGCATATGTCGCTTGCGGGTATCCGCGATATTTCCACCATCAACACGCCGCCTTTAAAGCGGTTGCCCGTCCAAACCTACGTAGTAGAAGAAAGCGAAACGCTTATCCGCGACGCCTGCATCCGCGAAATTTCAAGGGGCGGTCAGGTGTTCGTTTTGTACAACCGCGTCGAAAGCATTTCGTCCTTCGCGGGCAGAATTGCCGAAATTATCCCCGAGGCAAAAGTAACTTACGCCCACGGCAGAATGGACAGGGACGTTCTCGAAAACGCAGTCTTTTCCTTCTACCGCGGTGAAAAGAATATTTTGGTTACCACCACGATAATCGAAAACGGCATCGACCTTCCAAACGCAAACACGATAATCGTCATTGACGCAGACCGTCTGGGCATTTCACAGCTCTATCAGCTCCGCGGCAGAGTAGGTAGGGGTTCGCGCCTTGCGCAAGCGTACTTCACCTTCAAGCCTTCAAAGGTTTTAACAAGCGACGCGGCGGAACGCCTTAAAGCCATTATGCGCTTTACCGAACTCGGCTCGGGCTTTAAAATCGCAATGCGCGACCTTGAAATCCGCGGCGCGGGCAACGTCCTCGGTGCGGAACAGCACGGGCATATGGACAAAGTCGGGTACGAGCTGTACTCCAAGCTTTTAAAGGAAGAGCTCACCGGCGACAAACAGCTTTCTACCGAGCTCGACGTCAAGGCAACCGCCTATATACCCGAAGCCTATATCGAAAGCAGTGCAGGCAGGCTCGACTGCTACAAGCAAATTGCCGAAATCCGTTCTGTCGAGGACTATAAACGCGTGTGCCTTTCCATTGAGGACAACTACGGTCCCATGCCCGAAGAGGTTTTAAACCTCTTGATTATCGCGGTTTTGAAGTCGTTTGCGGCAAAATTCAACGTAAAGAAGATTTGCGTTGACAGCACCGAAGGCTCCTTCGAACTGCCCTCGATTAACTCGTTAAGCGACGAAAGACTTTCCGCCGCACTCGACAAATACCGTCAAAGCGTAAAGCTTTCTATGGCTAAGGCACCGCTAATCATCTTTGCGCCGCGTTCGTCGCCCGCAAAAACCATGCTGGATATGACCAAATTTCTTAAATTTGCCCTCAGTTCAAGCTAAAATCGGTTGCGTATTTTTATTTGGCGTTATATAATAGTATTTAGATTTTTTTAATGCACGTAAATTTTTGGAGCAAAAATTATGAAAAAGAAAAGTATTGTATGCGGAGTTATTGCCTCGTCTATTGTAATTGCTGCAACCTTCGGCGGCTGTTCTCTCGTGTCAACCAATACCGCGGCTGATATGAACCGGAAGATAGCAACGGTAGATATTTCCAAGGCGGCTAAGTTCAATGCGGAATTCGGCGACTATGCCAGCGCAGTGGGCGAAACCAACATCATAAAAAGGGAACTCGTTGCATACTTTATAAACTACGGATACTCCGTTTATCAGCAATACTACGCTACTAATCCCGATAAAGCTTACGAGATGACTTTCAACTCGCTTTTAGACCAGCTCGTTGACAACGCTGTACTCGTTCAGTATTCCACGCTGTACCTTTTGAGGGAGAAGGGTACCAACGATAAAGCTGATGGCTACGACGCTAACGCGCTTGAAACCTATAAAAGCAAGGAAAGCGACAAAGATAAGTACGAGTATCTTCTCGGCGGCGAGGACAGTGAAGACGTTTATATTGCAAAATATAATCTTTACTACTCGATAAATTCCGCTATCGACAATCAAGAAAAGGAAATTTTAGACGAAGAAACTTCGTCTAACGGTACCGGTACGCGCACCGCTCCTACCGGCGTTGACACCCAAAAAGAAAATTACTATCCTCAAAAGAGCGCAACCGACAAGAGCCTTGATTACGGCATCTACACGGGTTACGCGGGTTACGAAATCGGTGACAGCGGCGCGTACGAAAAGGACAAGCTCGAAGACACCAACAACGCAACGCGTATCGCAGCGTATCACAAGTTCATTTCCAACCTTGAAGATTCGTCTTACAACCTCGTTGATTCAAAAAAGGAAGACTTGCGCAAGGTTACCGAATTGAATTATATCCAATACGAGTACGTCAACCAGCTTAAACAGCGCATAATCAACAAGTATTACGACGTTTACGAGGAAAAGCAGGAAGACGCTTTGAAAGACCTCGATAAAGCAGAGGATAAGCATTATTCCACGCTTGACGCAAGCTACAAGGACTTGCTTGCTTCGCAGAAGGAAAACTACAAAACGGAAAGCAATTTCACTTCCGCTATGGACAGTATGTCCGACACCTCGTTCGTGCTTTACGCACCCGATACCGAGGATACCGATAACGGCGGCAGGTTCGGCTACGTCTACAACATTTTGCTTCCGTTCAGCGAAAAACAAAGCGATGCTTTGAAGGCACTTCAGTCCAAGTATGCAGACAGCGACCTTGACGGCGGCTACGAGCCCGCTTACTACACTGAAAGGCAAAAGCTTTTAGAAGAAATCAAAACGACCGACCAGCGTGAGGCTTGGTTCAACGGCGAAACAGAATACGCTTTCAAAGCGGACGCAGTTGAAAAGTATTACAACAAGACTGATAAACCCGCTTGGCTGTTCTTTGAAAATAACGTTTCCCAGCCCGACAAGTACGAGCCCTTGGATAAATACGCAGGCTTGTATCCCTACAACGGCACCGTAGTCGAAAGGGAGGACGATTACGTTCTCATTCCCAACGAGCTTAAAATTAACGATATGCTTGACGAGTTCGTTGCGTATATCGATTACGTAATGGGCGATACCTCAACTGCCAAGACGGAGTGGAACACCGAATCAAAGTATTCCGCACTCAGCGCAGAAAACCTTTACAAAGCCGATAAAGTAAACGGCAAAGACGTTATCGATTATTCCAACTTCGTATATGCAAAGGGTAAAGTTAACTTCGGCTCATACGAAAACGAGAAACTTGCAGAAGCTGACAACAGAGCAAACCTTCTCTATAAGGACAGCGCGCAGTACAAAGCGTTAAGCGCTGTAAACGAGCTTCAATACGCATACACGACCGATACGGGCGTTCTTTCGCAGTACCTCGGCTATTCCGTACAAGCGGGCGATACCAACTACATTAAAGAGTTCGAGCACGCCGCACACGAAGCGGTTATTGGCGGCGCAGGTTCCTTCGCGGTTTGCGCGGGCGATTACGGCTGGCACTTAATCTACGTTACCTATACTTTCGGCGTGGCAGAAGCTCAATACGGTGAAACCCCCAACTGGAAGGAAAACGTTGATAAAGAAGGCACCTTCGAAAATCTTTACTACGAGTATTACAAGAGCCAAAATCTTCCCAACATAAGCACGAATACGAGAAATCGCATTATCACCGATTTCAAGGGCGAATTAACCGTAAAGAAGTACGAATCAGCGTATAAAAATCTATTTGAGCTTGACAAGAAAAATTAAGGCTAATCTATGGAAATTTGGCAAGCGGCATTTCTCGGCTTAGTGCAGGGTTTGACGGAATTCTTACCCGTATCTTCGTCGGGGCACATTGCGTTCTATAACGCAATTTTCAGCAGCACGACGGGCAGTGAAATCGACGTAATGTTCTTCACCGTAATACTTCATCTCGGCACCTTGGTTGCCGTTTGCGTAGTGTTTTGGCGAGACGTAATCGCTTTTTTCAAAAAGCCGTTTAAAACGCTCGGGTTGCTCGTTCTTGCCTCTGTTCCCGCCGCAGTGGTGGGGGTAATAATAGAAGTCTGCGGGCTTGACGATATCCTTCTTGCACGAAGCTGCGTCGGAATAGTTTTGTCAGTCTTGTTCCTCGTTACGGCAGCTTTATTATTCGTAACGGAATTCGTGGCGAAACGCCGAGAAAGCACTTTACCGCTTTGTTTAAAAACGGCTATGCCTATGGGCTTTGCCCAAGCCGTTGCGGTTCTTCCCGGTATCTCGCGTAGCGGTTCAACCATCTGCGCGGGCACCTTGGCGGGCTGCAATAGGGAGGACGTTGCAAAATTCTCCTTCCTAATGAGTATCCCTATAATATTGGGCGGCTTCTTCGTGGAGCTTGCCTTGGGGCTTTACAAGGGTGAAATTCAGCAAAACTTTACCGACTACGGCGCCACCTTGGGTTGGAGCGTTGCACTCGGTTTCATAATCTCGGCAGTGGCGGGGCTTTTTGCAATAAAGGTAATGCTTAAAGCCATTAAAAAAGCAAACTACAAATGGTTCAGCTTGTATCTCGTCTTGATGTCGGTAACCAGTCTCGTTTTGCAATTCACAGTATTTAACGCATAAAAAAAGGGCGGCTTCAAGCCGTCTTTTTATATAATATTGAAAGGAGTACCAATGGAAGAAATATTAAAGGTTGAAGGGCTTAAAAAGACCTTTAAGCAACCTAAAAAACTTTTCAAAAAGGTGGAAGGACCCGAAACGGTAGTTGCCGTGGACAACCTTTCATTCGCCGCGTATAAAGGTGAAATTTTCGGGCTTTTAGGCCCCAACGGCGCGGGCAAAACCACCACTTTGAGAATGCTTGCCACCCTTATAAAACCCGATAGCGGTAACGCGTATATTTGCGGCAAAAGCGTCGTTTCAGAAGAGAGTGAAGTCCGCAAAAAAATAGGCTTTTTGACCAGCGAGCTAAAGCTTGAAGACGCCTTCACGCCCGACTATCTTTTCGACTTTTTCAGCGGACTTTACGGCATAGATAAAGGAGTGGCGCAGTCAAGAAAGTTCAGCCTTTTCCAAAAGTTCGGCATCGATGCGTTCAGACACCAAAAGTACGGCAACCTTTCTACGGGTATGAAGCAGAAGGTTGCCCTCGTCGTGTCCATTGCACACGACCCCGAATTTATCATTTTCGACGAACCCACCAACGGGCTTGACGTGCTCACCGCCCGCGTTGTAACCGACTTTTTGCAGGAGCTTCGCGCAGACGGTAAAACGATAATACTTTCAACCCACATTTTCAGCCTCGTCGAAAAGCTGTGCGATAGGGTGGGCATCTTAATCGACGGCAAGCTTGCCGCCCTCGACACGCTCGAAAATCTCACCAAGGAAAAGAACCTCGAAGATACTTTCTTTGAACTGTATGAAAAGGTTACGGGGGCGAAGATATGAAAAATATTCTTTTAATAATCAAAAAGGAATTCAACCGCTTTTTCAAGGACAGAAGAATGATATTAATGCTCTTTCTTCCGGGGCTTCTGATATTCTGTCTTTACTCGCTAATCGGCACCGTAATGGAAAAAGCCGCTCCCCAAATTCCCGAAGACTATAAACCTACGGTTTATTTTTGCAATTTGCCCGATGGTTTTTTAAGCGAAACCAGCCTCGGCTTATTTGAAAGAAAGGACTTTGAAACCGTTGAAGAAGCAAAGGCAAGCGTTGCCGAAGGCGACTTGGATATAGTAGTTGAATTTCCAGCAAGCTTCACGGCGGAAGTCGAAGGTAATAGTAGACCCGAGGTCAAGGCTTACTATAATTCGTCAGTGCAAACTTCTATCGTGGGCTATTCCATTGCAACGGGAATTTTAAGCAGCCTGAACGCGTTCACCGTTAATTCAACCCCAACCGAAAAATTCGACTTGGTTGACGAGGACGAGCAAGTAACAAATATATTTGCAATGGTAATACCTTTGCTTATGTTTTCCCTTCTCGCGTCGTCGTGTATTTCCGTTGCGCCCGAAGCAATCGCGGGCGAAAAGGAGAGGGGTACGATGGCAACCATGCTAATTACCCCCGTAAAGAGAATTGAAATAGTCCTCGGCAAAATATTAAGCCTATCGTGCTACGCTATGCTAAGCGGAATTATCAGCTTTCTCGGGGTCATACTTTCACTGCCTAAGCTTTCGGGCGGACTGTTAAATCTAGGTGCAGTTTCCTACGGAGTAGGAACTTACTTCATGTTGTTCGGTCTTATAATCTCAATCGTCCTCGTAATGATTTCGGCGTTCTCGGTTCTCTCGACGCTCGCAAAAAACGTCAAAGAGGCAACTGCCTTCATTGGTCCTTTAATGCTCGTAATAATCTTGCTCGGGATGTCGAGTATGTTCTTCACCAACCCGTCCGTGGGACTCTACGCAATACCGTTCATCGGCAGCGGAATAGCAATGTCGGCGGTGCTTTCAACGACTGCTTCCGCCCTCGGCGTGGTACTTGCAATTCTCTCAAATTTAGTCCTAACCGCCCTTTTAGTAGTCCTAATGGGCTTTATGTTCAAAAAAGAAAATATAATGCTTAAAAAGTAATAGCGGTATAGAAA
>CAMWQS010000047.1 GCA_947176485.1 uncultured Clostridia bacterium
GTCGCGTCCGAAGTAGACCAAGTTAAAGTGCCTTGCCCCGTACCCGTTATAGTAATAGTACTGTTGTACGCTACCGAGGTTACGGTTGATGTAATTTTTACGGGGTTGTTTGCCTTGTTAATAGCGAAGGTGCAAGTAGTCGAACCCGTGTAGTTGCCTTTACCCGAAATGTTAATGGTCGCCGTACCTACGGCAGTGTTGTTTTCATATGTAAGTGTATAGTCCGTATCTTTAACGAGCGTTTTGGTGCCGTCTTTAATCGTAGGTGCGGGCGTAAGCGCACTGCCCGTATAAGTCTGCGCGGAGGGCGCGGTTACGGTACACTTCGAAATATCTTTCGTCGTCGGTTTCGATATGGTCACGCAAAGTGCATTACCGGCATTTCTAAATGTATAGTTAGTACCACTACCGTTAGCACCTGCGCTACCGCCATTACCGACGGTTGCAATATAATTGCCTGACGCACCCGAAGCTATCGTCCACACAACTGTTGTGGCGCCAATTCTGGTACTCGTAATACTACTGGGCATCTCTGTAAACGTACAGTCCGGAGTAGTTTGCCCCCAACGAATATACACTTTTACTGCCGACCCCGTGTAAGGTACCGTTATAGTTTGAGGATATTGCGTGCCTGATGCGAAGCTGCTGTATTGTGCACCAGTTGGATTTTTCCCGTCATAGGCGCCGCTGGTGCTAGTGCTTGAGACTTCAGTGCTATCGCCAAAATACAAATACCCGACAGATTGATTGGTATAAGCCGTTGCCGTAGCCTCATGTTCGGGCGCATCTATTTCCGCCGAGTTTTCCGTATTTGCATTCAATTCGTTTTGCGTGGCGTTATAAGCGTAAATGCCGATAAACGCGGCAAAAGCGCAGCACAATAGTGCCGCGAGTACGCAGATTAAGCTTACTTTTAATTTCCTCATAGTTGGTTCCCCTCTACGTGTATTAAAAATAATAATGTAAAAATATTTTTTTGTTTTTTTGCGCCTTACCCCCAAAGGGGTGGCGCCCAGCCGCGTTTACCCACATTTATTTCATTTTTTTATTATTTTTGCGGTTGGGTGCCATATATGCCGCAAATAACGGCATTTTTCCGCTGTTTTCAGCGCAACTAAAAATACACCTATTAATATAATAGATGAACTTTTGTGAGATTATAGTATCACGAAAAATGTGTTAAGTCAAGCATATATGGGGGTTTTTTAATTTTTTTCTTTATCCTAATATATGCAAGATAATGAAAAATCTTCCAAAAACCCGTTAAAAAATACACCTAATATATTAATAGGTGTACTTTTTTTATTTTTATTTTCATTTCTTTTTTTCTCCGCAAAAAAAGCCGAGGCGCATATTCCGCCTCGGCTTTATTCATTATTTATATTATTGTTTATATGCTTTTACAAGTATTTCAACGCACGCGTCTATCCCTAACTTGCCGCTGTCAAGCGTCAAATGATAGTTTGATGCAACCCCCCATTCGGTTTCGGTATAGTCCTTATAATACGCCGCCCTTCTCTTGTCCTTATCCTTTAACCTTTTTTCGGGCTTGTCGGGCTTTTCGCCGTACTGTTTAACTATGCGCTCGGCGCGGAACTTGTCGTCCGCGTGTATAAATACGTTTAATACGTCCTCCCGCTCCCTCAAAACGTAGTCGGCGCACCGCCCCACTATCACGCACGGGCTTTCCGCAATTTTCAGTATCAGCTTGCGCTGTTCCACCCAAATTTTGTCTTGGTTGCTCATTCCTTCGAAGCGGTTAGCCGATTTAAAGGCTTTGCCAAGCCAACTGCGGTGGTCTGCGTATTCGCCGTGCGCCTCGATATACTCTTTGGCAAAGCCGCAATTTTTCGCGACCTCGTCAATAAGCTCGTGGTCGTAGCAAGGTATGCCTAATTTTTCCGCCGCAAGTCTGCCTATGGTTCTGCCGCCGCTGCCGAACTGGCGGGAAATAGTGATAATTTTATTCATAATTATATAATACACCCGCCCACGCGTGCGTGTCAATATCAAAAATTACAAAATATGCCATAACTTTGACCGAATATTTGCCCTTTTCCTTCACATTCTATTTGTACACGGAGGATACTATGCAATTTGACCAAACCAAAACTTATCAGAACTTAGCAAGAAGTTTTGCCGGTGAATCTCAAGCGGGAATGAGGTATCAGCTTATAGCCCAAGCGGCTACGGCGCAAGGATACTTTACGCTTGCGGACACAATAAAAGTTCTTGCTAAAAACGAAACGGAACACGCAAGAAGGTTCTTCGAGGAGCTTAATAAGCGCGGCGAATACCTTGATAACGTTGATTTGAATGCGGGTTATCCCTTTCACAGCGGCGATTTGGCAGAAAGCTTAAAGCTTGCTGCCGAGGACGAAAGAAAAGAACATCAGGTGATTTACCCCGCTTTCCAAAAAGATGCGGAAGAAGAAGGTTTTAAGGATATTGCTAATCTTTTCAAGCTTGTCGCGCAAGTTGAAGTAAGGCACGAAATGGTTTTCCATTATCTGCACGAAGCGTTTAAAAAAGGCGTTTTGTTCAGTAACGAAACCCCCATACTTTATATTTGCAGCGAGTGCGGCTATATGCACACCTCAACGAAGGCATGGAACGTGTGCCCGCTTTGTCAGTCAAGTCAAGGCTACGTCGAGTTGCATATCCCGTTTGAAAAGGAGAAAATATGAGAAAGACTACTGAAAACAACAAGACCAACGGCAAGAACTGCGGCAAGCAGTCCGAAAGCAAAAGCGTAAAGAACTGCGGCGGTAAGGGTTGTGGCAAAAACAGCACGAAGAACTGCAAATAAGTTTAAGGACTGTTACGATCCGGGCGGCAGTTATACGGGTTCGCCCTTAGACGGCGGCAAGCCTATTCAGGACGTTGACGACCTTTAAAACTTAATAAAAGGCGGTACGGCAATTTTTACGCCGTACCGCTCTTTTTATGCCATTTTTTATCAATTGCCCCCCATATATGCCTTAATTAACGGGGTTTTTATAAAATCGCATCTATAAAATCTTCGGGGTCGAATAGCTCCAAATCTTCCATTTTTTCGCCTACCCCCGCAAACACAACGGGTATCTGCAATTCACTGCACAGCGATATTACGAACCCGCCTTTTGCCGAGCTGTCAAGCTTGGTTAAAACTATGCCGTCAAGGTCAACCGCCTCGTTAAATATCTCGGCTTGGGATATTGCGTTGTTGCCCGTCGTCGCGTCCAAAATAAGCATTTTGTAGAAGTTTGCGTTGGGGCACTCACGCGTAACCACGCGGCTCATTTTTTTCAGCTCCTCCATAAGGTGAGCCTTCACGTGCAGCCTGCCCGCCGTGTCGATTATAACTACGTCCGTCCCCTTCGCCTTTGCCGAAGTCAGCGCGTCGAATACGACTGCGGAAGGGTCGCTGCCCTCCTCGTGCTTGACTATTCTTACCTTGGCGCGCTCCGCCCAAACGGTAAGCTGGTCAGCCGCCGCCGCACGGAATGTATCCGCCGCCGCAACCGTAACCGTCTTTCCCTTGGAAAGGAAGTAATTTGCAAGCTTGCCGACGGTCGTCGTCTTACCGACGCCGTTCACGCCCACGAGCATTATCACCGCGGGGTACTTAATATCAAGCACTTCCGCCTCGGTCAGTTTTTCTTCCAAAACGTCCTTCAAAAGGTCGGTTACGAATTCCTTGTCCTTGATTTTGTCGTGCTTTGCCTCGGCGCGTATTTCGTCGACTATGTCCTCCGCCGTCGTAACGGAGATATCCGCACCTATCAGAATTTCTTCAAGCCCGTCGTAAAAATCGTTGCCGATTTTATTGCGGGAAAACAACCCCGAAAGGGCGTTTGAAAGCCCCTCCCTCGTCTTTTTAAGTGCGTTTTTAAATTTAGAAAAAAGTCCCATTTTTTAACCTATAAATTACCATTGGGTGCCATATATGTGCCGTTTAACTACATTATGGTGTCGCCGCCGAGCTTATCCGCAACCTCGGAAAGCTTAACCGAAACGACCTTTGAAACGCCCTTTTCTTCCATGGTTACACCGAACAAAATGTCCGCGCTTTCCATGGTGGGCTTACGGTGGGTAATTACTATGAACTGCGTGTCGGACGCGAACTTCTTCAAATACTTTGCGTACCTTGCAACGTTCGCTTCGTCGAGCGCCGCCTCGATTTCGTCGAGTACGCAGAAGGGCATGGGGCGCATTCCGATAATTGCAAACAGAATGGCTATTGCCGTAAGGGCACGCTCACCGCCCGAAAGAAGGGAAATTTTCGAAAGCTTTTTGCCGGGAGGGCAAGCAACTATTTCAACGCCCGCGTTAAGGGGGTCGTCGCAGTCGGTATAGTCAAGCTGAAGCTCTGCCTTGCCGCCGCCGAAAAGCTCTTTAAACGTGCGCTTGAAGTTCTCGTTGATGATATTGAAGCCTTCGTCGAATATTTTAAGCATCTCGGCGCGGATATCGTCAAGCGCGGTGTTAAGGTCGTTAATCGCCTTTTCCAAATCTTCCTTGTCCGTAACCATCTTTTCGTAGTGGGCGGACAGCTCGTCGTATTCCTCAACCGCGTTGTGGTTGATTGCGCCGAGCATAGTCAGCTGACGCTTGCAGTTGGAAATTTGCGAGTTTGAAGTGGATACGTCGTAATTTTCTTCCTTGTACTTCAAGCAGCCCTCGTAGTCCTCGCCGTACTCTTCTTCGATACGCTGTCTTAAATATTCCAAATCGCTGTCGATTTTGGTCAACGCCATATCGAGGTTGTGCGACTTTTCAATTAACTTTTCGCGCTCTTCAATGCTTTCAAGTCTGTCGATGTCGCCCTTCTTGATACGCTCGTTAAGCGCGTTTTTGGACTGGGTAACTTCGTTAATCTGTCTACGCAGGTCGTTGACGACGCGCTGTTCTTCCTCGGTTAGCGCAGTCTTTTCAGCTTGTGCGTTCAACGCTTCTATTTCCTTTTTGATTTCGGGAATGTCCGCGTTGGTCTTTTCAATCTTCGCGTGCAAGCTTTGCTTTTCGTTTTCAAGGCGGGCAATGGTTTCCGCCGAGGACTTGACCGCGCTTTCCAACGACGCGATTTCTACGCGCAAGCTGTTAAGCTTGTCCAACTTTTCAATGCGCTCTTTACGCATCTTGTTGAATTCTTCGCTCATGTCGTCCATCTTGTCGGACGCTTCGCTCGTCTGCTGGGTCAAGTGGCTTTCGCCTTGGGTTACGTCAGTGTACTCGCTGTCAAGCCCCAAAAGCCTTTGCCTAAGCTCCTCAACCGACTGGCTATAAGCTGCGTATTCGCTCTCCGCCGAGGTTACCGACTGCGTCAAAAGGGTCTGCTTTTCGGTAACGGTTGCAAGCTCCAACCTTGCGTCTTGCAATTTGTTTCTTAAAAGGGTCAGCTCGTCTTGGGCGGTCGCTTTGGAATTTTCGTATTCCGGCCTCTTGCCCTCGGCACGGAGAAGGAAACCTTTCTTTGCTTCAATGCCTTCTTCAAGCTCCTTAACGCGCCTTTCGTTCGCCAGCAGGTTGCCCGCGACCTCACGCTTGGAACCGCCCGTCATCGAACCCGACATCGCTATCTGGTCGCCGTCAAGGGTAACGATTTTGAAAGCACGGGGATAACGCCTTGCTATCTGCGTTGCGTTCTGAATGTTGTCGACGATTAAGGTATTGCCCAAAAGGTTATGTATTACGCTTTCGAACTGCTTATCGAATTTGACGAGGTCAATCGCGAACCCAATCGCACCCATATCGTGCGCCGCCGCCTTGATTTGGTCGTTTTCGTATCTGGGACGCATTGCGTCAATGGGCAAGAAGGTTACCTGACCCGAGCGGGTGCGCTTTAAGTATTCGATGAGCTCCCTCGCGTCGTCACGCGTTGCCGTAACTACGTTCTGCATCGCGCCGCCGAAAGCCGTTTCGATTGCGATTTCGTATTCCTGGTCGCAGTCGACGATATCGGCAATAAGTCCCTTTATCTTGCTCGAAAGCTCGGGGTCGCTCTTGGCGTCGTTCATCAGCTTTTTGACGGAATAGATATAGCCGTCAAATCTGTCGCGAAGTGCGCGTGCCGTCGTCAAACTGTCGTTTAAGCTCCTAATCTGCGACTCGGTGTCGTAAATCTGTTTTACGAGCATGTGTATTTTTTCTTCGCTTGCGGCAAGCTTTGCCTCAGCCTCGGACAAAAGCGCGTCCTCGTTGCCCAAAAATTGTGCAATGGAATTGCCGCGCTCAATACTCTTTTCGTACTCGCCACGCAACCTGTCGCGGCGGTCGCGCACGCGCAGCATACGCGCCTCAATCGCGTGCATACGCTCGTTGATGAGGTCTTTCTGCGCCTCAAGTGAGCCCATGTTCTTGCGCAGCTTGGACAAGTCCTTGAAGGTATCCAAGACCTTTTTACGGTGCTGACCGGTCATATATTCGTAGTCGGAAATCTTCTTGGACAGCTCGTCAGACTGCGCCTGAAGCTCGTCCGACTGACCCTTCATCATTTCAATTCTTGCCGCGTTTTTGCCGCTTAAATCTTCCGCCCGTCTCACGTCGCGCTCGATATCCTCGATTCTCTTCATCGAGTAGGTTATGTCGTCCTGTGCGGCGGCAAGCTTTGCTTTTACGGACTTGGCGCGCTCGGTATAAAGCCTTGCTTCACCGCTCTTGTGCTCGATGCCGACCTCGTAACGGCGTATTCTGTCGTTTAAGTCCTGCAAGGTAACATCGGCTTCGTCAAGGCTCTTTCTGCACTCGTGGTACTCCGCAAGCAATTCTTCCATGTGCTTGCCCAAGTACTCGACTCTGTCGTCGATAGTCTTCTTTTTATCGTTGATTTTCTGCTTTTCGCCTTCGGCGCCGTCGTGGCGGAATATGTACAAATTCGTTTCGTGCTTTCTTAGTTCCGAATAAATTTCGCGGTATTTAATGGCGTTTTCTGCCGCCTTCTTCAAGGGGTTCAACTGCCTTTCAACCTCTTGCATACGCTGCGCGTGCACGAAAAGGTTGTCCTTTGCGGCGTTAAGCTTTCTCTCTGCGTCGGCTTTTCTGTCCTTGAAAACTACGATACCCGTAGCCTCCTCGAATATAGAACGCCTATCCTCGGGCTTAGCGTTCATAATCTGTTCGATACGGCCCTGACCGATAATCGAATAGCCCTCTTTCGCCGCGCCCGCGCCGTGTAAAAGTCCTGTAAGGACTTTCATCCTCGAAGGCTGCTTGTTCAAAAGGTACTCGCTTTCGCCGTCCCTATATAGCCGCCTCGTCATTTCGACTTCGTCGCAGTCGATATCGAAGATGCGCTTGGTGTTGTCGAAGGTAAGCGTTACCTCGCACATCGACATTTTGCGTCTTGCCTCGGTACCGCTGAAAATGACGTCAAGCATCTGCGAGCCACGCATCATCTTTGCCGACTGTTCGCCGAGAACCCAGCGGATAGCGTCGGCAACGTTGGACTTGCCGCACCCGTTGGGTCCGACTATACAAGTTACGCCTTCGCCGAGGTTTACCGTGGTTTTATCCGCGAAGGATTTAAACCCTACTAATTGAATTTGCTTAAAAGTAATCATAATAAAGTTGTCCTTTATTTATTTTCTGTTCTGATGAAAGTCAAAGCCTTTTTTGCGGCTTGCTGTTCGGCGTCCCTGAGCCTTACAGCCTCGCCCTCGAATACCTGCCCGAATAGCCTTAACTTCGCTATATGTCGGGGGCTTTGGGCAGTTCCAGCCGTTTCCGCCTCGTAATCGGGACAGCTTTCGCCCCGCTTTTGCAGCAGCTCTTGAAGTATGCCTTTATAGTTCTTTTTTGCGCCGACGGTGAAGTCCAAGGTTTCGTTTACAAACCGCTTTGCCTCGTCCATTCCGCCGTCGAGATATATTGCCGCAACCACCGCCTCGTAAGCGGAAGGTATCGCCTTTTTGTTTCTGTCGTCGCCCGCGCCGCGTATAAGCGCCTCGTCCAGCCCCAACCTTTTGGATACGGGCGTCAACGCCTCGTCCGATACCAGCGCCTTGCGCCGTTCGGTCAACTGCCCCTCGCTCGTCTTTTCGTCGAAAATTCTTTCGGAAACTATAAATTCAAGTATCGCGTCCCCGAAAAATTCAAGGGTCTGGTTGTTTTCGCTGCCCGTTACCGAGGCAAGCGTCAAGGCACGCTGCAATAAATTTTTATCTTTAAAAGTGTAATTTAAGTTCTTTTCTATTTGGGAAAAGTCCACTTAACCTTCCTCCGGAATAAGCGCGTTAAAGTCAACGCCCTCAAGCTTCTTTTCGACCTTTTGCACGAGCTCGTTCCTGTAAATGTAAGCGGCGTTTGCAATAGACGCGGCTATCGTCGTGGGCTTCGAAGAACCGTGCGTTTTAACAACGACTTTTTTAAGCCCGAGTAAAAGCGCGCCGCCGAACTTATCGAAATCAAGCTGCGCCCGCATACGCTTAATCGCCTTGCGGATAAAAAGGTAACCTATCTTCGAGGAAAGCGACGACGAAAGCTCCTTCTTCATAACGCTCAAAACCATTTTGCCGCAGCCTTCGATAGATTTAAGCGCGATATTGCCCGAAAAGCCGTCGGCAACGACGACGTCGCACTCGGGGGAAAGCATTATATCCCTGCCCTCTACGTTGCCGATAAAATCAATACCGTTCATCTTTGAAAGATACGAATACGTTTCTTGGTGCAAGGGGTCGCCCTTGTGTTCTTCGGTTCCGTTGGTTAAAAGCCCGACCTTCGGCTCCTTCACGCCGAAACCCGCCTCAGCGTAGGCAGAAGCCAAAATTGCGAATTGACACAGCATAACGGGCTTGCACTCGGCGTTTGCTCCGCAGTCGCAAAGAAGGGTTACGCCGCCGCGAACGTTCGGAATTGCGGGGCAGAGTGCGGGGCGTTTAATTCCGCTTATTCTTCCTAAGATAAGTTGTCCGCCGACGATGGCGGCACCCGTCGAGCCGGCAGTAACCAGCGCGCAGATATCGTCCTCTTTTTTAAGCATCCAGTAAGCAGCCATCAAAGACGACTCCTTGCGCTTAACAGCCTCGGTGGGGCTATCGTTCATACCTATAACGTCGGGGCAGTCGATAATTTCAAGACGGGTTTTATCGTACTTGTACTTCGCAAGCTCAGCCTCTATTTCCGCCTTTCTGCCCGTAAGAATAAGGTACAATTCTTTATCGTTTTCAAGCGCAATAGCCGCGCCTTCACAGGTTGCCGCGGGGGCGTTATCGCCGCCCATCGCGTCAAGTAAAATTTTTATCATCACTCACTCCGCGAAGATTTAATTCAAAACTCACCATATATTGTACCACAATAAATTGAAAAACACAATAAATTTGACCAAATTAATTAACGAAGTTAATTGCACCCGTTTTTTCGCCGTTTTCGGTGTTTTCTTCACCCTCTTCACCGTCACCCGAAGCAGGGTTGGGATAAATTACGCGCTTTACCGGGTCGTACTTGTCCTTGCGCAAAAGCACCCTTTTTTCATACCCGTCCCTAACAACGGTAAGGTAGCCCTCACTCGTCAACCCGTCCTTGCCCGCCTTAGCCTTTTCGGGGCTGTCGCAGGTTTCCTCGGGCGCGGCAATCGAACCCGTAACCTCGGACGAAAGGGAATAATCGGTTCCGTCGTCGTAGCCGTAGATACTGAAGGTTACGCTTCCGTTCACCGTCTTTGCACGGATATAAACGGGCGTTTTATAGGGGTTGGAAATTTTCAAATCGAAATAAGTTCCACTGACCATTGCGTCGCGTGAGGGCGGCACGTAGGACACCGCAAGAGAATGGGGATGATACTCCTCTATTTTCAAGCCCGACAAAAGTGCGGCGTTATAAAGGGTGGTGCTTACCTGGCAAACGCCCCCGCCTACGCCCTCAACAAACTCGCCTTTTTCAATTATTTTTGCGGGCAAAAACCCCCTCTCTTTTACTCTTGCCCCCACGATATCATTGAATGAAAGAGTTTTTCCGCTTTCCAAAACGGTGCCGTTCAGCTTGCCCGCAGCAAGGCGGATATTGCTCGTTCTGTTCATATTCGTCCCGTCGAAATAGGTAGTAAAAGTGCATAAAAGGCGGGTTTCTTTTTTAACCTCCGCCAAGGTTTTTTGGCGTTTTTCGCCGTTAAAATGCAAAATTACGGGCTCAAAGCCGCCCTTTAACGAATTTTTAATATCTTCTATTAGTTTTTTCTCGTCGGCGCACTTGCCGTCGCTTCCTTCAAAGTACTCAAAAGGGGCTCCCCACGAGGAAAATTTTGCGTAAGGTTCTACCACTGAAACGCTTTCGTTGCGGCATATATGGGGGGCAATTGAATTTAAGCCGCATAAATAGTAGCTTACTTCGGCGGTAAGTTTATCCCCCTTTTTAGCGTTTTTCAAAAGGTTGTAAATATCGTCTTTATAGTAAATTTCGGGGAAGGTAAAGGTGTAAACCTTGTCCCCAGCACGCACCTCCAAGGTCTTTTCTTTGAGGTCGTTTTCGATATTTTCTCTTATAAGTGCGGCGGCGGCGCGCCTTGCCATTCCGCCCACGGCAAGCCCGTTCACCTCCACCCCCTTTGGCACCGAAACTGTGAACCCGCACGAGAAAAAAATTATGCCCGCCAGAACGGCGAGCATAAATAGGTATAAGTTAAATTTCAAAATTCTTTTAGTCAATATTAAGCCTCTTTTTAAGTTCCGCACTCGGCTCGAAGCGGGGTTGACCGATAGTCCGGTTGCCGCCTAAAACGTGCGTATCCGAACCGCCCGTCTTTAAAAGTCCGAACGCTTCGGCTAAATTTTCATAGTATGCCGTCTGCTCCTTAGTATGCGTAGTGTAATAA
>CAMWQS010000048.1 GCA_947176485.1 uncultured Clostridia bacterium
CAATGAAAGTGAAAAGTAACGGATTATTTTTTTCATAAAACAATATCCTTTTACAAATTCATAATGAAGGTATGCTTGTTTTAATAGGTGAGTTTTCTAAACGACCCGTCTTCCTTGTGAATCATAATATTCGCGTCCTGGTTGTCCGCCAAATTCTTGCAGTACTCGATAGCTTCCTTCTGGGTCTTGAAAAGCTTTATTGCTTTTGCGCCGCCGGCAGCCTTAATTTGCCACATGTTGTCGTCCTTACGCTTTGAAATGTGGTAGGTCTTAACCGTAGACTTTGCGGGCTCGTCCTTTGCAGGCGCAGCCTTTGCCGCCGTCGATTTCGTCGCGGTGGTTTTAGTTGAAGTAGTCTTGGTTGCGGTCGTTTTTGCCGCAGGCTTCGTCTCCTCGGTTTTAACTTCTTTCTTGGGCTCTTCCTTCGCCGCAGGTGCTTCCTCAACGGGTTCTTTCTTCGCGGGCTCTTCCGCCGTTTTTACGGTTGCGGGCTGAGCGTTGGCTTTAGCCTTCTTCTTTTTCGCGCTGACTACGCAGCAAATTATTATAATAATTACAATAAGCGCAACGAGCGCAGCCGCTCCGATTATCCAATAAAGCAAGGGTAATCCTAAAATAGGTTCGTCCATAATTATTCACCTCATTCGTTTTTTTAATATTGTAAACTAATTGCCAAGTAAAATCAAGTAATTTATAAAAAAGAAATGCGTTCGCCGAAAAACGGCGAACGCTGAATTTATATTGAATTAATACTTGGTAACCTTTACGCTTTTGATAACGATAGGTTGCTTGGGCACCTTGAAGGTAACCGTCGTTCCCTTGTCTTCCGTCTTATTGGAGAACGCTTCGTTGTTGTCAACTTTAACCTCGTCAACGGTAATGCAGAAGTCGCTTGAATTACCCGAATGGTTATCGTCTATATAAGCTTTTACCGCGTCAACGAATTTGTCAAACGCGTCAACCTCTTTAAGCTGTGCAAATACGGCGTAGTTCTTTTCGGAATAGGAAGTGCTGGGGTTGGTCTGCAAAGCAAAGATAGAGGTTGCGCAGTTGTTCTTGTAATCGGCAAGAATAATCTGGTCGCTCGTAGGGGTAACGTAAACATGCTGCGTCGACTTCTTCTCGTAACGGTACATTTTAAGACAGCCGTAGTCTGCGGTAAGCGCACCCTTTTCTATCGTTTGGTTAATGTTGTTGTAGAACTCGCCCATAACCGTGGGGAGAACGTCAGCACCGTTCACGTACTCTTTGCCGTTTTCATCATACATATGGTTAGAGTAAACCGAAGCAGACAGCTTGCCGGCAAGCTGAACGTAAGCGTCTTCCTTAGAATAGCCGCCAAGGTTCTCTTGCGTAGCTTCGTCGATTTCGGGCAAATCGAAATACTCCTTCATCTGGCTATCGTTGTCTATCTTTGCGGCATAGCCGTTTGCGTCGTACGAGTAGCCGCCCGTGAACCAGTCGTTCGATTGATAGTCGTGAATTATCACGTTATCGTAGAAGCCTTCGTCCGAAAGCTCGATAAAGTGCCTTACGGTATGGGGATACATATTTCTGTAAAGCTTATAATCAACGTCGTAGGTTTCGCCGTTGAACTGATAAGTTATGCGCACTTCGGGGTGGTCGGTTTCGGGTTTGCACGCAGAAACCGCGCCAACCGAGCAAACGATAAGCGCCGAAGCAAAACACAATGCAATTTTTTTGAATATCTTTGATTTCATAGCACTATTCCGTATAATTATACCTTTACATTTTACTTTTTAAATATAACTTAGTCAAGCGTTTTTTGCCGTTTAGCATAAAAGTTATAATAAATAATGGCGCGGGCAAAAATCACACTTTTTGCCCGCGCACCCAATTTGCGCATACCTGCGGCTCACCGAGGGTGAAGTGCCGCAATTATATACTTGTGTGCCCCAAAGGATTGCGGCACGAGGGGCAAGCAGCCCCTAAAACTCACGAAAAATGGGTGGCGCAGAATAGCCACCCATTTTTGTGAACAGTTTATATTATTCCAAAACTGCGGTTGCGCCGGCTGCTTTGAGGTCAGCAAGAATCTTTTCTGCATCCTCTTTAGCAACGTTCTCTTTAAGAACGCCACCCTTTTCAACTGCGGTTTTAGCTTCAACAAGTCCAAGACCGGTGAAAGCGCGAACGACTTTGATAACGTCGATTTTCTTTGCGCCAGCGTCCTTAAGAACTACGTTGAATTCGGTCTTCTCTTCAGCCGCTGCTGCGGGAGCTGCGCCTGCAACGGGAGCCGCTGCAACTGCAACGGGAGCTGCTGCGCTAACGCCGAACTTTTCTTCAAGAGCCTTTACAAGCTCGCTTGCTTCGATGAGGGTTAAACCTTCGATTTCGGTAACGATTTTATTGATATCTGCCATTTTATTTATTCTCCTAATTATTTTTTAAATTTAATATATTATGTTTTGCGCTTTTAGGTTTGCGCCAACCCTTTCGATTTAAATTAATTTAGCCTTGCTTCTGCTGAGCAACTGCGTTAAGCGCACGAACGAGTCCTGCAACTACGTTGTTGAGTACGCCCGCGATGTTGGTTGCGGGTGCGTTGATAGAACCGAGCATCTTTGCAATAAGTTCTTCGCGTGAAGGCATAGCCGCAAGCGCTTTAACGCCCGCCTTGTCCACGTAGCCGTTGTCAACGAACGCGCTTTTAACGGTGATTTTATCTTCATAGTCCTTTGCGGCTGCAACCATAACCTTTGCGGCGTTGGTCTCGTCAGAGCCGAACGCAACGGCGGTAGGACCGTTGAGGTCTTTATCAAAGTCCTTGAAGCCCAAATCGTTCAACGCTTTTCTTACAAGGGTGTTCTTGTAAACCTTGTATTCACAGCCGGCCTCTCTGCACTTGTTTCTGAGTGCGGAAACTTCTGCAACGGTAAGCTTGTTGTAGTCAACGAGGACGACAGACTTAGACGCTTTCAGTTTTTCCGTAATTTCTTGAACAACTACTTTTTTAGCTTCGAAATTAGCTGACAAATTATTACCTCCCTTAAAAATTAAGAATTCCTTGCACCCAAAACGGCACAAGGAATTTTAAAATAAGAAACCTATTTAAAAATTATCTTGCAACCTGAGCGGGAAATTAAGCTATCACGCACCCGCCGTCTTGGGCAACAATTTATTTACGCAAGTTATTATAAGGTATAATAATTTATCTGTCAACTTGTTTTGCAGAAAAAATAGAAATTTACAAACTAAATTCTTTTCTAAGATTTTGAACCATAAACTTGTACTCATTTAGCGTACGCTCGTACTCATTACGGTCAAGCAGATTTAAGCACTTATTGATTACCTCGTTTACGTATTGATAATAAGTATCCTTTTTATTGGAGGAATTTATCCTTTCAACTATCTGCGGAGCCACAGCATAATACTCCTCAACAAGCTTTTTACCCTCCTCTGTCGATTTCATATAGTTATCGCGGAATTTTCTTAACGCGGTAAGCTCCTCACAATCGTCAGCTTTGCCTAAGTATTCTACACACGCCGAAGTTAAAAAACAACCGTTGCTGTTTCCGCTCCCACTTTGATAAGTGTTCGGTTCGAATCTCGAACAAGAGCCGTTTTCCGTTACGTATTTATTAAATAAAGTACAACCGTAAAGCGTCGGTTGAAATAAACGCTTTTCCTCATACGACCTACTAAAATACATGCAGTCTTTGCAATATCCCATATTTTTTCTCCTTTGTTGTTATCTAATGTATACATTAGATAATGTGCGCGTCTACTTGTCAAGTGCTTTTTAAAATATAATTAATGTGTACATAATATAATGTGGAGATAATATATGAAATTGCGCGTGCTTGACATTCTGAAAGAAAAAGGTAAAACAAAGTATTGGTTGTATATTCAAATGGGTTTAAGCTAGCAAAATTTTAACAATATGGTAAACAACAAAACTCAGAGCATAAAATTCGAGAACTTGCAAACGCTTTGCGACGTTTTGGAATGCACCCCCAACGAACTATTTGAAGACTATTAAACACTAAAAGCACTTGCCACTCGACAAGTGCTTTATTTTCTACTTCGGGTAGAACTTGTCCAATTAATTGGACATAATAAAGCACCAAGCCAACTTGGTGCTTTGGGGTTTGACTATATAAAACAATAAAAAATATTTAATATATACAGCGCCGTCGTTATAACTAGTAATCCTATTAAAACAATATTTATCCAAAACACAAAAGGCAACCTTTTCATAACTTTTTTCAAGCTATTACATAATGGTTTACCGTCTTTTTCGCAAGTACACTCCTCTCTTATACATTTTGCATAAATACTTTTGCCTACAATCCTACTTACGGTATAAATCAGCGCAGTGATGCCGTTTACCAGAACAATTCCAACAACAAGCACTATCAACAAAAGATTTAGGATAGAAGCTTCTGCAACAGATGATAATGCGTTTCCCAACAAGCTTATACCGCCCGCAAAAGTTATAACAATAGCCGCAAAAATACTTAAAATCGCAACTACTTGACCTTGCGTATTGGATAGCTTATTTTGAGCATCATTTAATTTTTGCGTAGATTTATCAAGCGCCGCTTGAGATGATTTCAAAGCTTCTTGAGACTGTTTCAAAGCTTCTTGCATTTCTGAATTTCGCTCAGTTGATTCACTTAATAATTTTTGGGTCGTTTCTAAATCACTATGCAATTTAGTAGAATAATTCAATCTTGCTAACTCAAGGTTTATATGGTCGCACAGCTTTATAACTGCGAGTACTTCTTTTTTTCCGAATTCACCCTCAGTCTGTAGATAATCCTTTTCAGCAAAACCTCTTATTAAGGCTAAATTATTTATAAGAAATTCAGCGTTATAATTTTCATCCGTAAAAACTTGAGTTACTATAGGAAATATTTCCGAATAGGAATGTCTAAACTCTCCTGATGAATAAATATCTTTTAGTTCCAGAGCTTTAGACTTGATATCATTATTCTCTAACAGTGATTGCGCCAAACCAAACAAGAATGCATTTAATTTCTTTTGGTTTTCATAGGAAGCTTCCGGAGTCATTCGTACTTTTCTCCTAACGTTTAATTAACACATTCTAAACGTATTATTTCTTCATATGGAATTCTACTGCGATAACCGTGGCCATTGTTATACGCTAAATCCCACGCATGACCAGGCTTATGAGTGATATTTACTAATTCAAACGCAGAATAATCCTTATATTTTTCAACTACTTCCTTGATAAGTTTTTCGGCACAAAGTTCTATATCGTCCTTATAAGCAAAAATATCAAACTGTATAATTGGCAACCCGCCATATGCGCAATATTCATTATAAATTTGCGGTACAACAGGTCCAAATTGCCAAGCAAAAAATTCCTCATGGAATAAATATCTTTGAGTTTTTTTATAGTATTCTATCCAAGTAAAGTATAAAAGTTTTTGTAGCTTAAGATTGCTTACTGGGGCATTGATAGAATTGCTGTATTTAATTATATTTCTTGCGATTATATTAACGCTCATAAAATTTTTCCTTTGTGTCAATCTTTGTTTTCAAATAATAATCCCCTACTTTTATAATAAACCAAATTTTTATTTTGTCAACATTATATCAATTTTTTTTAAATAAAATGTGTCATTTTTTTTATAAAATGCAATTATTTTGACGAAAATAGGCTTCCATTCATTTTGTGTAGCTATTATATAATATGTTGCAGGTTGAAAAAAATATAAGGGTCTTGCCGTATTTTTTACTCCCACTGAGGCTCGGCATACGAGCCGTTTTCAGTATAATTTCTCCCCAAATCGTTCGTAATCGTGTCCGTATCAATAATATCCCACTCTATTACTTCAACAAAGTTAAAAGCGCAGAGCATGTGCTCCGCGCTTTTTCGTTTCTATTTTAACCTTTATTATAAGTTACCTTTACGCCGGGACCCATCGTTGCGGACAAGGTTACGGACTTAATGTACTGACCTTTTGCCGCAGCGGGTTTAGCCTTGACGATTGCTTCCATAAGTGCGTTGAAGTTTTCGGTGAGCTTTTCTACGCCGAATGACTTCTTGCCGATGGGGCAGTGAATAATTGCGGTTTTGTCAAGACGGTACTCAACTTTACCTGCTTTAACTTCCTTAACTGCCTTAGCAACGTCCATGGTAACCGTACCGGACTTGGGGTTGGGCATCAAGCCCTTGGGGCCGAGGATACGACCGATACGACCAACCATACCCATCATGTCGGGGGTGGTAATCATAACATCGAAGTCGAACCAGTTCTGCGACTGAATGCGCTGAATAGTTTCTTCTGCGCCTACGTAATCGGCGCCCGCAGCCGTAGCCGCGTCCGCCTTGTCGCCCTTCGCGATAACTAAAACCTTCTTCGTCTTGCCGGTGCCGTTGGGAAGAACGAGCACACCGCGGACCTGTTGGTCAGCTTGACGGGGGTCAACGCCGAGACGAACGTGAAGCTCGATGGTTTCGTCGAACTTTGCCTTAGCGGTATCAACTACTATCTTTGCAGCCTCGTTAAGGTCGTAGGATTTAGAGCGGTCGTACGATTTAATGCTTTCTGCGTATTTCTTTGCAAGTTTCATAATCGCTTACCCCCTTATTCCTCTACCGTAACGCCCATAGAGCGTGCGGTGCCTTTAACCATCGACTTAGCCGCATCCAAATCGGTGCAGTTTAAGTCGGGCATCTTCGTCTTTGCGATTTCTTCAACCTGAGCCTTGGTAAGCTTGCCGACCTTATCACGGTTGGGGCGTGCGCTTGCCGTTTCTAACCCTAATGCCTTCTTAATAAGAACGGGCGTAGGGGGCGTTTTAAGCTCGAAAGTGAAGCTTCTGTCTTGGTAGATGGTTACAACGCAAGGGATGATAAGTCCTGCTTGGGAAGCAGTCTTTGCGTTGAACTCTTTGGTAAACCCGGGTATGTTAATACCGTGGGGACCCAGCGTAGAACCTACGGGGGGTGCGGGGGTTGCTTTACCGGCGGGAAGTTGCAATTTAACTACCGCAGTAATCTTTTTTGCCATTTTATATATCCTCCGTGTGGTTAAACGAATACGCCATAGAAAGATTTAACGTACTCTCCCACATTAATAACTTAATTATTCTTCGATTTTCTGAACCTGAATGAACTCAACCTCAACATCGGTATTTCTACCGAACATCTGAATGTTGACCTTCGCCTTCTGCGCCGTGGGGTTCATTTCGGTAATAACGCCTTCAAATCCTTCCAAAGGACCGGAAACGACTTTGACCTTATCGCCCACGCCGAAGTCAGCGTCGATAACTACTTCTTCAAGGCGCATCTTGCGGATTTCCGCTTCCTTCATCGGGATAGGATAGCCTTGGGGGCCAACGAAGCCCGTTACGCCCCTCGTGTTCGTTACCCAGTACCAAAGCTGGTTCGAGTAAATCATTTTAATGAACACGTAGCAAGGTAAAAGCTTCCTTTCGACTATCTTGCGCTTGCCGTTCTTTTCTTCGATAGTCTGCTCCATAGGAATCTTGACGTCGAAAATCATACTCTGCAAGTTGTTGTTTTCAATTAAACGCTCCAAGCTGTCCTTCACCATCGACTCGTAACCCGAATACGTGTGAAGAATGTACCAGCAAGGATTTTCCGTATCTGCTACCATCGTTGCCATAGGTTACGCTCCGATATTCGTTATTACTTTCAAAAGCTCGTTAAGCCCGTAGTTAATGCCCGTTACTACGACGAGGAACGCAAGCACGACGACGAGTACGACGCACGTACCCTTAACGACTTTGGGGAAGGTGGGCCAAGTTACCCTTTTAAGTTCTGAAAAAGTTTCTTTCAGCCTTTTGCCCATTCTTGCTAATCTGTTGGGCTTATTAGCGTCTTGATTTTTTTGGTTTGCCATAAGACAAATCCCCCCTAACTCTTATTTTGATTCTTTATGCTCCGTGTGCTTCTTGCAGAAAGGGCAATACTTTGACATCGTGAGTCTGTCGGGGTCGTTACGCTTATTTTTGTAACTGTCGTAGTTGCGGTGTTTGCACTCCGTGCACTCGAAAGTTATCTTGGTTCTCACATCTGCTTTCTTAGCCATTTTGGAAAAACTCCGTACAAAAAAATTACACCCCCAAATTGAGTGCTAATTGAGTTTAACACGAAAAACAAGGCTTGTCAACTGCTTTTCAAGTTTTTCGCAAAAAATCTTTGCTATTTAAAAGTTAAGCATTGCCTAAATATTAAGCTTTACATAAAGTATTGCTTTATTATAAGTTTATGGGAGAAATTCAATATGGACAAATCTTGTTATACTTGTAAATATTACAGAGAACACTACTTAAAAAAAGGCTCTAGGTTATATCCGATTGGCGGACACTGCGTCAATTTTACTTTGACCGCGCATAAAAGAAAAACTTACAACCCAAACAACGACTGTAAATTTTGGGAAAGCGGAGACCATCAAAAAGAAGAACGCCGCGATAAAATAGAAAACACTTTAACAAAAATGCAAAAAAGCCTCGAAGAAATCGCGCTGATTTTAAAAGACGATAGCAAATAGCAAAAAGCCCGCCGTGCGGAAAACGCACGGCGGGCTTATTTATTTTAATTTAGTTTAAATCGGAACCGGTAGTGAATGCGTACTGGTCTCTGTCCTCGGGGAAGATGGGGCCCGAGATAACGGGAAGATTCAAGGGTGCAATGTACGCGCTTGCGGTAAGATTGGTAACGGCTGCGCGGAGATAAGGATAAACGAGCTTGGTTGCCTCGATAACGAACTTTCTTTCGTCGTTCTGGTTTGCAACTTCCTCTACCTCGAATATGCCCACGAGGGTTGCGAGAATATCGAAAGGCTTAGGCTCCTCTGCGGTGCTTTCGATTTTAACCGAAAGGGAAACGAAGTTCAGCTTGTCGTTGCCGTTTACCTTTCTAACCTGACGGGAAAACTGAGGCTTAATATCCAGCTTGTCCTCGCCGTTGAGTTTTACTCTGTTAAGCTTAAAGGTAAGCTCCTCAGCGGTAATGCCCTTGAAATCTATTTTCATAATTAACTCCTTTAACCGTTGCGCCGGGCGTCCCCCGTGCGCGGTAATTTCATATTTAATTTATAAACCAAGTATAAACCTTTTAAGCACAAAAGTCAATAATCGTTGCGTTTTAACGCGTTTTTTATTGATAATTTTTCATTTAATATATATAATGTAAAAGCAATTCTTTAGGAGGCGTCCGTTTTGGGAAAGAAAACCATATACTTTGACAGCTATTGCGGCTACACTGTCGCCGTGATTTGCGAAAACGGAAAAGTTACCGAGTTCAATTTCGAAAAACAGAAAAAGGTTTGCGCCGTGGGCAATATCTACAAAGGCAAGGTCGAAAGCGTTTTAAACGGTATGCAAGCGGCTTTCGTCAACTGCGGGTTAGGGCGCAACTGCTACCTCTCCGCCGAGGACTTCACTCCCGACAGCGAGAAGTACGAGGGCGCAACCGCCGGCGAATACACCTTCCCCGACCTTAAAGAGGGCGACGAGATAATCGTTCAGGTCGTGAAGCTTCCCGTCGGCAAGAAGGGCGCAAAGGTAACCACCCACCTTTCCTTCGTCGGCAATTATCTTATCTATCTGCCCGACTCCCCCTTCGTCGGCGTTTCGCGCAAGATAGACGACGAGGAGCTACGCGCCAACCTTGCCAACACGGCAAAGCGTTTAAAGCAAGACAACGAGGGACTCGTTATTCGCACCGCCGCCCCCTACGCAAGGCAAAACAGCCTTAAACAGGAATATACCTACCTTCAAACCTTATACGGCGAAATTGCCGAAAAGGCAAAAGCCGCAAAGGTCGGGCAGCTGCTTTACACCGACGACTTCCTGACGGTGCGCGTTTTAAGGGACGTGCTCTCCCGCGACGTAGACAAAATAGTAGTCGGCAACGCCGCGCATAAAGAGTATATCGATAACCTTATGGGGCTGTATCCCGTCGAAACGCGCCGCCCCGTCGTTCTGCACGATACGGGCAAGGATATGATACACGAGGAAGGTCTTTCGCAACAGATACTTGCAATCACCTCCCCCCGCGTCGATTTGGAAAACGGCGGTTACATAATCATTGAAAAGACCGAGGCGTTGACGGTAATCGACGTAAACACCGGCAAGTTCACGGGCGACTATAACCTTGAACAGACCGTCTACCACACCAACCTTCTTGCCGCGGCGGAAATCGCAAGGCAAGTTAAGCTTAGAAACATCGGCGGAATAGTCGTCGTAGACTTCATAGATATGAACAGTGTATCGCACAACCGCGCCCTCGTCGAGGAATTCGAAAGGCTTTTAAAAGCCGACAAGGCAAAGTGCGTGGTATCGCCCATGTCGCAGTTCGGGCTCGTGGAGTTCACGCGCAAGCGCATAGGCGCAACCCCTTTAAGCCTTATGGTCAAGCCGTGCAAGTACTGCAACGTGGCGGGCTACACTATGGCGGTCGAATTCCTCTTAATCGGGCTTAGGGCAAAGCTTTTAAGTGCCGTCGTCGACGGTGCAACGGCGATACGGCTCGACATGAACAATGAGGTTTTAAACAAGCTTTTAAGCTGGGAAGAGCTGTTGTCCGACTTGAAGGAACACGCGGCGGGCGTAGAAATTTACGCCGTCCCGCACCGCACCTACCACGAAGAACAAATCAATATCCGCTTGAACGAGTTCGATATACCGTTTGACGCGGTGAAAATAGTTTAATAAAATAAGCGGCGCGGGCTAATTAAGCCCGCGCCGCTTTCAAGTTTGATTTGTGTTTAGTTTGTTCCACACCAAGCAATTAAGATACTTAAATTAAAC
>CAMWQS010000049.1 GCA_947176485.1 uncultured Clostridia bacterium
GTGCATTCGCCCGCGAAGTTAGCGCGAAGTCCTTCCATAATTTCTTCTTCGTCAACTTTGCCTTCGCCTACTACGTGCTCGCAAGCGTATTTCGTCTCGTTAGTAACGGGAACAAACTTCTTTGCGCCGCAAACGGGGCAAACTTGTACGTCATCCTCTACGATTTCACCGCAAACAGGACATTTTTTCATAAATTTTAAGCTCCTTTTGTTTTATATTATTTCCTAAAAAATTATAACACTCAAAACTGAAAAATACAATAATTATTTTACAAATTTTTCCAATAATTTTACATCTTTTCGGGCACGCCGATACCGAGTAGCGAAAGGGCGTTTTTCATCGTCTGCAAAGCCGATTTCGTAAGCGCAAGGCGGAAATCTTTTGCATCGCCTTCGGCAGTTAAAATTTTGCAGTCGATATAGAATTTATTATACTTTTGCGCAAGGTCGACGGCGTAACGGGCTATTAAAGACGGCTCGTACTTTTCCGCCGCGTCAAGCACGGTTTGAGGGAACGCCGCAAGGGCTTTTATAACCTCAAACTCTTGCGCGTTAGGCTCGTAACCTTTTGGCAGCTTCACTTCCGCGCCGCTTTTGGTGAGCACGGAATTAGCTCTTGCGCAAGTGTATTGCACGTAGACGCTCGTTTCCCCTTCAAAGCTTAAAACCTTATCGTAAGAGAAAACTATATCCTTAATTTTGTTGTTGTATAACGCGCCGAAAATGACCGCGCCCAAACCGACGGTTTGTGCGATTTCTTCCTTGTTTTCAAGCGCGGAATTTTTTTCGTTAATAACGGCGTAAGCTTTTTCAACGCACTTTGAGATAACGTCTTCAAGCCAAACGACTTTGCCCCTTCTCGTGGACATAGCACCGTCTTCCAAGGACACCATACCGTAGGCGACGTGAACCAAATCTTTAGCCCACTCCTTGCCCATAAGCTCAAGCACCTTGAAAAACTGCTTGAAATGCAAATTCTGCTGGTAAGCAACCACGTAAAGGCATTTATAGAAATCGTAAGTATTCTTGCGGTACGTTGCCGCAGCCAAATCGCGGGTGGCGTAAAGCGTTGCGCCGTCCGAGCGGAGAATTAAGCACGGCGGCATACCGTAAGGTTCCAAGTCCACTATGCTTGCACCCTCGCTCTCTTTTAAAAGATTTTTCTCTTTCAGCTCGTCGATTACGGGTTGCATCTTATCGGAGTAAAAGCGTTCGCCCGCATAGCTATCGAAAGTTATATCAAGTTTTTTGTAAATTTTTTGGACGTAGTCCAAAGTGAGTTTTTTGAACCACTCGAAAAGGTCGTTCGCCTCTTTGTCGCCGCTTTCGATAAGGCGGAAATACTCGCGTGCCTCAGCTTCCATTTGCTCGTCGGCTTCATCGTTAAACCGAACGTAAAGCGCGTTGATAGCGTGGATACCGCCCTTTTCAACTTCCTCTTTATTGCCCCACTTTTTATAGGCGCAAATCAGTTTGCCGAATTGCGTGCCGTAGTCGCCAAGGTGGTTTATACCGACGACGTTATAGCCCAAAAACTTATAAATTTTATACAGTGAACCGCCCAAAACGGTCGTTGACAAATGACCTATGTGAAAGGGTTTTGCAATATTTACCGAAGAATAATCGATGCAAACGGTTTTACCGTTACCGACTTTGGAAGAACCGTAGCCCGTTCCCTCGCCTTCTATTTGGGTTAAAACTTCGTTTGCAAGCCCAGCCTTGTTAACCTTAAAATTAAGGTAGCCGTTTACAGCCGAAACCTCTGATATAACCTCGTCAACGGTAAAAGAACTTTTAAGTTCTTCGGCTATCTGCACGGGGCTTTTTCTGAAAACTTTTGCAAGCTTAAAGCACGGCAAAGCGTAATCGCCCATTTCGGAATTGGGCGGTAAAGCGATATCGGCGGGCGTTACGCCCTCGGTATTCAGTTTTTTTGCGATGTGTTCACGGTAGTCCATAAATTTATTTTAACATAACGGTAAAAATTTGGCAACTGCCCCGCCATTTGTTTTGATTATTTTTACCGAATATATTATAATTTAGAAAAAGATTTTCAGAGGATACTTTTATGAAATTAGGCGTTGTGGGGCTTCCCAACGTAGGCAAGTCCACCTTATTCAATGCTATAACCCATGCGGGCGCGGAAGCTGCTAACTACCCCTTCTGCACCATTGAACCCAACGTGGGCGTAGTTGCCGTTCCCGACGAAAGGCTGGACAAGCTTGCCGCACTGTATTCAAGCAAAAAAATAACCCCCGCCATCGTAGAGTTCGTTGACATTGCGGGGCTTGTAAAGGGTGCTTCCCGCGGCGAAGGCTTGGGCAACAAGTTCTTGTCGCACGTTCGTGAATGCGACGCTATCGTGCACGTGGTGCGTTGCTTCGAGGACGAAAACATTACCCACGTAAACAATAAAATCGACCCTATCGCGGACATTCAGACCATTACGCTTGAGCTTATTCTTGCCGACATCGAGGCGGTTAACAAGCGCCAAGATAGAATAAGAAACGTTGCGCGTGGTGGTTCGAACAAGGAAGCCGCGGCTGAATACGCGTTTTTGGAAAGGTTGGAAAAGTTTTTATCTTCCGAAAAGCCCGCCCGTCTGTTCGATTACACTGACGAGGAAAAACCGCTTTTGGAAAACCTGTTCCTGCTCACGGCAAAGCCCGTAATTTATGCGGCTAACATTTCAGAGTTCGATATGGGCAAGAACGAGGACGAAATTCCGCTTGTATGCAAGGTCAAAGACTACGCCGCAAAAGAAGGCAGCGAGGTTTTGGTCATTTGCGCAAAGACCGAGGAGGAATTGTCGCTTATGCCCGCCGAAGAAAGCGCGGTGTTCCTGGAAGAGCTTGGGCTTGAAGAAAGCGGCTTAAACAGGCTTATCAAAAAGAGCTACGCTCTTTTGGGGCTTATCTCATACCTCACTGCGGGCGAGAAAGAAACGCGTGCGTGGACTATCGTCAACGGAACGAAGGCACCCCAAGCGGCGGGAAAAATTCACAGCGACTTTGAAAAAGGCTTTATCCGTGCCGAAGTCGTTGAGTGGCAAACGCTTCTTGACTGCGGCGGCTATAACGGTGCACGCGAAAAAGGCAAGGTACGCTCGGAAGGCAAGGAATACGTAATTAAAGACGGCGACGTCGTCCTGTTCCGCTTTAACGTGTAAAATGGAATTTAAAATTTACGGGCAGCTACCCGACGAAGCCAAAACGATACGCTACGAAGTGTTTTGCAACGAACAAGGATTTATAAACGAGTTTGACGAAACGGACGAGGTTTCCGCCCATTTGGTTGTATTCGATAGTGAAACGCCAATTGCAACTTGCAGAATTTTTAAAGACGGAAAAGATACCTACACCGTCGGCAGAGTAGCCGTTGTTAAAGCGTGGCGAGGTAAAAATATAGGAGCGCTTATTCTTGCAAAAGCCGAATATTATATCCGCAGTAAAGACGGAAAAGAGATTTCTGTTTCCGCCCAGACGCGGGTTGAAGAATTTTATAAAAAACAAGGTTTTACCCCTCTCGGCAGCGTCTACCTTGACGAAGGTTGCCCACACGTAAAAATGATTAAAAAATTAGTTTAGTATAATAAAAGCCCCGCGGCGATGCCGCAGGGCTTTTTATTTAAATTTAATTACTTCAATTCAGAGAAGTATTTGATAGTTCTTACCATCTGAGAGGTGTAAGAATTTTCGTTGTCGTACCAAGATACAACCTTTACAAGGGTCGTGCCGTCGCCAAGGGGCATGCACTTCGTCTGGGTTGCGTCGAAGAGCGAACCGTAAGTCATACCGATAACGTCGGAAGATACGATTTCTTCTTCGGTGTAGCCGTAAGATGCGGAAGCAGCAGCCTTCATTGCGTCGTTAACAGCCTTTGCGTCAACTTCGCCTTCACAAACGGCGATGAGCTGAGTTAACGAACCAGTGGGTACCGGTACGCGCTGTGCACAACCGTCAAGTACGCCGTTAAGCTCGGGAATAACGAGGCCGATAGCCTTAGCCGCGCCCGTGGAGTTGGGAACGATGTTAACGGCAGCCGCTCTTGCTCTTCTTAAATCGCCTTTGCGATGAGGGCCGTCAAGAACCATTTGGTCGCCGGTATAAGCGTGAATGGTAGTCATATAGCCTTTCTTGATTTTGCAAAGCTTGTTAAGGCTGTTAGCCATAGGAGCAAGGCAGTTCGTGGTGCAGCTTGCCGCAGAAATAACGGTGTCGCTTGCTTTAAGAGTATTTTCGTTTACGCTGAATACAACCGTAGGAAGGTCGTTGCCCGCAGGTGCGGAAATAACGACTTTCTTTGCGCCTGCCTTGATGTGGGCGGACGACTTCTCTTTCGAGCAGTAGAAACCGGTGCATTCGAGAACGACGTCAACGTCGTGCTTTTTCCAAGGAAGGTTTGCTGCGTCTTTTTCGGCATAAATCTTGATGGTCTTACCGTTAACGGTGATGGTATCTTCGCCAGCCACTACGGTATCGGCATACTTATATCTGCCTTGAGCCGAATCGTACTTCAAAAGGTGCGCAAGCATTTTGGGACTTGTCAAGTCGTTAATAGCTACGATTTCATAGCCCTCTGCGTCGAACATCTGTCTGAACGCAAGACGACCGATACGACCGAATCCGTTGATTGCAACTTTTACATTTGCCATAAAAAATAATTCCTCCGAATTAAAAGTTTTCACTTAATTTAAAGTTTGTTTTAAAACAAAGTAATTATAACAAAGTACTTTATTTTAGTCAACAAAATTTTTGCGGAAAAGTGCGTTAAACGCACCATATCCCTTGCCCTATCATTATACAGCAATAATTTTTTAAAGGCAATGTTTTTGACATAATTTTTAAAAAAATTTATTTTTACACTTGAAATTTATTAAGCTATGAATTATACTTAAATAAGTAAATAAATATCTGTTACAGATACTTTTCGGAGGTTTTTTATATGGCGTTGGTTTCGGCAAAAGAGATGCTGGAAAAAGCAAGAGACGGCAAGTATGCCGTAGGTCAGTTCAATATTAACAATTTGGAATGGACCAAATCAATTTTACAGACTGCTGAAGAATTGAAGTCCCCCGTTATCCTTGGCGTATCCGAGGGCGCAGGCAAGTACATGACGGGCTTTAAGACCGTTGCGGATATGGTAAAGGCAATGATAGAATGCTTACATATTACCGTTCCCGTTGCACTTCACCTTGACCACGGCACTTACGACGGCTGTTATAAATGCATTGAGGCGGGCTTCTCGTCCATAATGTTCGACGGCTCCCACTTCCCTATTGACGAAAATATAGAAAAGACGAAAGAGCTTGTAAAAGTCTGCAAGAAAAAGGGATTAAGCTTAGAGGCTGAGGTCGGTGCTATCGGCGGCGAAGAAGACGGCGTCGTTGGCAAAGGCGAGTGCGCAGACCCCGACGAGTGCAAGAAAATTGCTGATTTGGGCGTTACGATGCTTGCGGCGGGTATAGGCAACATTCACGGCAAGTACCCCGCAAACTGGGAAGGGCTTTCCTTTGAAACGCTTGCGGCTGTTAAAGACAAGGTTGGAGATATGCCCCTCGTCCTCCACGGCGGCACGGGCATTCCCGTAGACATGATTAAAAAGGCAATTTCACTCGGCGTTGCAAAGATTAACGTAAATACTGAGTGCCAGCTCGCTTTCCAAGAAGCGACGAGAAAGTATATTGAAGAAGGCAAAGATTTGGTTGGCAAGGGCTTTGACCCCCGCAAACTGCTTGCCCCCGGTGCCGAGGCTATCAAGGCAACCGTAAGAGAAAAGATGGAAATCTTCGGAAGCATCGGCAAAGCTTAAATTAAAAATAAATTACCGCCCGCGGTTTGAAACCGCGGGCGGCTTTTTCTCTACCCCAAGTAAAAAAATATCCAAATTAAAACATTAAAGTATCACGGAGTTCACCCAAGTACCAGCCGGGGCCGTCCATAATGATGCGGTCGAATTTGGGCTTTAACTTTTCGGTTATCCCTAAAATATAGCAATAGGGCAGAATTTCGTAAAAGTATTCGGGGTTATCCTCCACCAATTCTTCGAGTTTGGCACGCTCGGCAAGCAGAAGAAATCTTTTAAACCCGCAAATTCTGCCATAGTCTTTTAGCTGTTCTTCCGTTCGCAAATCTATTTTTTTACTGATTAGATATAAATCCAGCAAGGCAACAGCGAGCGCACATGCCAGTAAAATAGCCGCCTCCAAAGGAACGCTGTATACCGCTACTAAGAACGGCACTCCGCCAAACATTCCGAAAAACGGATACATAAAATAACTCATTGCCGAGCCTTTCGGCATTCCTGCCTTGGAAATAAGCAACGAAAAACCCATAGCTGCCACGGGAAAAACCATACACATTATTATGCCGCTTTCAATGGATATCCCGACAAGCAAAGAAACGAAAAACATCATAACGAACGGTAAAACCGAAGTCAGAATTGAAAAACCTTTGGCTTTTGTTGACGCCACCTTCTTCGCCTCGGTTTTGCACTCGTTCATAACCATTGCGTAAAACTCGTCGAAAGACTTGTGCGCGGTTAAAGTATAAAATACGCCGCCGTCACCCTTCTTTTCTTTATCGCTGAAAATTTCATAAAACAGCTGTTTTTCAATCTCGTAGGTATCTTCGTTGAACCCGTCGCGAAGCTCGGGTCGCTCGATATCTTTTATCTTCGTCAGTTTAAGCCCACGCTTGCAGTCCTCTTCGATGGTGATGAAGCCGCGCTCCGCCCAATAAAGCATTAGGGGATTGAACAGCTCGTGCGGGTTGGCGTTTTTGCCGTAGTACCGAATGAGAACGTCCAAGGGCGACGCTCCGTGCGGGGGAAATAACTCTACGGGCTTTACGGCTCTATTTTTTTGCGCTACGCCCATAAAGACGGGTATAAGAGAAACCATTAAAGTTGCCGCGATAATAACCGCGCCAACGATTACGTTTTCAATAATCACAGCAACCACCCCCTTTTACCGTCCTCGGTTAAATACCATTCGGGGAGTTCGCTCGTATTGAATTTGCGTTTTACCAAGAACTTTATATTGAACGCATAAAGAAAAGGTAACGCCGCATAATAATCTTCTTTTAAAAGGTCCTTCTTTTTTGATAACAGAAAGTGTTTTCTGTAATTTACAAGGTCGGAATAATCGGCAAGGTTATTCTTTTCACGGTAGTCAACGAACCTTATTAAAAGGAACGAACCGATAAACAGAATAGCAATTGCGGCGTAGCATATACCGAACGGATCGTCAACCATTTGATACGCAGCAATGAGCAACCCAATGGCGGGGAATACCCAACCCGAGCTCCACACGAGGCGGAACGCAAACGGCATTTCATGAATAAATCGGAAAGCGAACATTCCTAAAAACATCATAAACGGGCATATCAAACCCGTAATTCCTATCCCGCCGTCTTGCGGTGCTACGCACAGATAAATTCCGGCAAGAGCGAACGGCAGAATTGAAAGCGCAAAAGTTATTACTTTTAGCGTGTAATGTTTTGCTGAATACACCCCTTCGTCTTCGCGCACGGCGTAGCTTGCATTTACGCTTTTGACTTTGTTTTTCTTGAACATAGGGCGGTTAATATTTACCACTATTTCTTGCTTAAAGAAAAGACTGTTAAAAAGGGTGCGTTCTCTTACGTAAGTGCCTCTATCGAAAAATATTGCCTTTTCGTCGTCGTGCTTGGGCAGTCTTTTAACCCTTATAAGCCTAACGTGGGTCTTATCTATATGCTTTACACGCACGTAGCCCATTTGCGCCCAGTGAACTATTAGGGCGCGGGTGAGCCGCCTTGGATAAGTTTTGCCGATAAAGATGCGTTGAACGTCCAACGGCGAAAAACCGCTTGCAAGAGCGGTTACTTCTTCACGTTTAACGTATCTTCTTGCACGCAACCCGAATATCAGCGCGAGCAGCAGTATTGCCAGTATGCAAGCGTACACAAGACCGGCAAAAATATAATATACCATCTTTATCCTCTGCCTACAATTATACTAACTTGTTTTGGTAGTGTCAATCGTTTAATTTTTATAAGGTTGCACATACTGTTTCGGCTATGAAAAAGAAAATTTTAGTTATAACGGTTATACTTTCTTTGCTACTTCTCCTCTTGCCGGCGTGTTCTTCAATGCAGGCAAGCGGAACGAGCGGTTCGTTAAAGTCGATTACAAAGCCGTATATCGGTGAATACGAGTGCATTGAGGCACGCTTAGGCAAGACCGATTTACTTGAAAAATACGAGTTTATTACCATTTCGCTTTTAGACGACAAGAAAATGGAAGTCAGCTACAAACCGAAAAACGGCAATAAAAAGACTTTTGAAGGTGCGTACAAGGTTAACGAGGAAACACGCGAGTTTACGGGCGAGGTCGGTATTTTGGGGGTTAAGTTCAACGAGAGCACTAAAATTATGAACGGCAAGTTTACTTTAAAGAAGTTGATTTTTTCTATGCCGCTTATTATGAATTTTAAGATGAAATAAAAAAACGCACGATTTAATATCGTGCGTTATTAATTTAATCGGGTTTGTAGTTGCCTACTATTTCTTCAAGACCGTCGGTGTCAACCGTCTGGAAAATCGCCCCGTCGGAAGCGGGCATCGAGGACGGGTCAACGTCATTGAAGCTCATCTGACTGCTGCGCTCCATTTGCGCCGTGAAAATCTTTTCGGTTTCTTCGTCGTAAACGAGGAAGTCGTACTCCATTTTTACGAGGTTTTTGTCGGCGTACATCTGCTCTAAACGCTGGCGTTGTAATTTCAGCCGTTTCTTGGTCCGTGCAGACACTATTATAAAAATTAAGAACAGCAACAGAAACAACGAGCCCGCCGCTATTACCACTATAAACTTAACGTCCATATCTATATTATACTTCCCCATTTATATTATGTCAAGTTTATTTGGTTTAATCATATACGGGCGAAAACTGCACAGTTTACATAAATTACGGCAATAATAAATAATATATTAATAATATGAAAAAGATTATGTTTTGCGGCGGCGGAAGCGCCGGACACGTTATCCCGAATATTGCCGTTATGGAAGTTTTAAACGGTATTTACGAGCTTTGCTATCTCGGTACGGACGGAATAGAAAAGCGGATTTGTGCGGAAAACAAGGTTAAATTTTACGAGTGCCCCGCCGTAAAGCTGGTAAGGGGGAAAATTCTTTGCAACCTTACCCTGCCCTTCAAGCTGTTTAAAAGCGTGAACGCGGCGGGTAAAATCATTGACGAAGTTAAGCCCGACCTGATTTTCTGCAAGGGTGGTTACGCGTGCGTTCCTCCCGCGCTTGCCGCAAAAAAAAGAAATATCCCCGTAATCACTCACGAATCGGACGTAAGCGCGGGGCTTGCGAATAAATTTATTGCCAGACGGTGTGATAAGGTTTTGACCACCTTCCCTTCCACGGCGAAAAAGTTTGATAGGGGCATATGCACGGGTACGCCTATGAGGGGGTGCCTTTTCGGTCGGAGCCGTAGCGAAGCGCACGCGCACTTCGGGCTTGACATGCGCCCCACCCTCGTCGTTTTAGGCGGCGGAAGCGGCTCCAAAAAAATCAACGCACATATCAGGAATATTGCGCCCAAGGTTTGCAAGGACTTTAATATTTTGCATATCTGCGGCAAGGGCAATATGAAGGACACGAATATTTACGGCTACAAGCAAGTTGAGTTCACCAACGATATGGGGCTCGTTTACGCTTGTGCCGACGGCGCGGTGTCGCGGTGTGGGTCGAACACGGCGAACGAGCTTATCGCGCTGAAAATACCAACCCTTTTTATTCCGCTTGAAAACAGGCGCAGCCGCGGCGACCAGCTGAAAAACGCAGAGTATTTTCAAGGGCAGGGGCTTTGCCGCGTTTTGAGCGAAAAGGAGCTTACCGATTTAAAGCTTTTAGAGGGAATTTATAGGCTGTTTGGCGATAAAAACTTAAAGAAAACACTTGACCGTTGTCAAGTCAAGTGCGGAAACGACAGAATTATTAAAGAAATTACAGCAAGCCTTCGATAAGAATTTTAAGGGCAATTCCGATAAGCACGACGCCGCCGATAATCTCGGCAACGCTTGCTTTTTTGCGGAACAGCTGCCCCACCTTTACGCCGATAATTACACCTATCAAAGAAATTATAAAAGTGATTACGCCGATTATGCCTACGCTGAGCCACGCCCACGCTTGAACGTTCGTTACGCCCTCAAGCATAGCGTTAAGGCTGAAACCTACGAAAAGTGCGTCAATGCTGGTTGCGACGCCTTGAACGAGAACTTCGGGCAAAGAGAACTGTTTGATTTTAAGCTCTTCTTCCTTTGCGCGGAGTTCTTTTATTCCGTCGTAAATCATTTTGCCGCCGATTATAAATAAAAGCGCGAAAGCTATCCAGTGGTCTACGGCGTCAAATGCTTCTATTTGGTTGAACGCCATTCCGATATAGAAACCGATAATGGGCATAACCGCTTGGAAGATGCCGAAGGTTATCGGCATAACTACGGCTTTACCCTTCGTTAGGTTCCTATAAACCATTCCGTCGCAAATCGAAACGGCGAATGCGTCCATCGCAAGGGAAATACCCGATAAAATTACTGATGCAATAATTGCCCACAACATAAACATATTATATCATACTACGCACGGCAATGTAAAATAAGAAATATTAATATTTTGTAATTTAAAATTTTTTATAACGCCTTAAAAACAGTTGCTTTTTTAAACTTTTTAAGTATAATTAATGAGGTATTGAGGCGTAGCGCAGTTTGGTAGCGCGTCTGG
>CAMWQS010000050.1 GCA_947176485.1 uncultured Clostridia bacterium
TTATTGCATATATTCATTTTAAAACTTTTTAAACAAAAAATTGTGGACAACTTTCGGTGGATAACCTATCCGATTTAATACACAAACAAGCGTTTTTTAAAAGTTATCCACACTTTTAAACGTATATTATATGCGGCGGCAAGTATAAACTTGCCGCCGCATTCAAATTTTTATTCATTTATTTATTGTTTCTCAACTTTTTTGCCGTAAATTGCAGATACGTTGTTTGAAAATTTCTGCATTTTATCGCACGATTTTAAAGGCACGCTCTCCTCGTACTCGTCAAGTTTTTTGGACTGCTCGCGGGAAAGCTTTTGGGGCACGTCTATTTCAACCGTAACGTAAAGGTTGCCAGTGCCGTGAATGGTTTTAACGCCCTTACCCCTTAGGCAGAAGCGCGTGCCGCTGGGCGTGCATTCGGGAATGGAAAGCTCCAAAGTGTCGTCTATGCCGGGCACTTGAATTTTCCCACCGCAAACCGCCGTCTTGTATGAAATGGGCACGGTAACGTACAAATCTCTGTCCTCGCGATGTAAAAGCTTGTGCGGCTCGATATGGAAGTTAATGTACAAATCGCCGCTTTCGCCGCCGTTGCCCGCCGCTTGCCCGAAGCCGCGTTTTCTGAGTGAGCTGTCCTTATCCACGCCCGCGGGAATGTTGACGGTGAAACGAGTTTCGCCTCGCTGATAGCCTTTACCCTTACAGTCGGGGCACCTATCCAAAATTTTCTTGCCCGTGCCGCCGCAGTCGGGGCAGCCCGCAACTTGAATGGTTCTGCCGAAAATGGTATCTTGCTGGAACTTTACCCTACCGCTGCCGCCGCAACGCGGACACTTTTGGTACGCCGTGCCGCCCTTTGCGCCCGTGCCGTTACAAGAAGTGCAAGGCTCGTTGCGCATATAGCTGACGGTTTTTGTACATCCCTTTATTGCGTCCAAAAACGAAAGGTTTATAGTCTGCTGAATGTCTGCGCCACGCGGGGTCGTGTTCTGTTCTCGGCTGCCGCCGAAGCCTCCGCCGAAAACCGAATTTATAATATCCTCGAAGCCGCCCATTCCGCCGCCGAAACCACCGAAGCCGCCGCCGAAGGGGTTGCCGCCCATTCCGCCCATACCGGGGTGTTCAAGCTCGTAGTCGTACTGCTTTCTTTTATTCTCGTCCGAAAGAACTTCGTTCGCTTCGTTTATCTCTTTGAACTTCTCTGCCGCCGCCGTATCGCCGGGGTGAAAGTCGGGGTGGTACTGCTTAGCAAGCTTTCTATACGCCGACTTTATCTCGTCCTGCGAAGCCGTCTTGGAAACGCCGAGAACGTCGTAATAATTCTTTTTGTCTGCCATAAATTACCTTATTAGTGAGTGAGAAACTTAAACTGCGTAGATGCCAGCGGTACGCGGCGTGCGCGGCTTTGTTGAAGGGCGTGTACTTTTGCGTACACAACCAAAACAAAACGCAAGCACAACAAAGTAACGCGAAGCATATACGCTGTTTATAAAAAACCGCTTAAAGGGGTGTTTGCTAACACCCCTTTATTCTATTTTGTTTTTTATTTATGCTGAGTGAACTCGGTGCCGTCGTCGCCGCCGGGATTTCCGTTCGGGTTGCCGCCCGCTTGCTGATAGATTTTAGCGATTACGGGTTGAACGTCGTTTGAAAGGGTGTCTATAGCCGCCTTAATGCGGTCGTTGTCGCCCGACTCAAGCTCGGTCTTTGCCTTAGCAATGGCGTCCTCAACGGTCTTCTTATCCTCGTCGGAGAGCTTGTCGCCCGCTTCCTTCAAGGTCTTTTCAAGTCCGTCAATCATGCCCTCTAAGTTGTTCTTGTTGTCAACGGCTTCCTTACGCTTCTTGTCTTCCTCTGCGTACTTTTCAGCGTCCTTAACCGCCTTGTCGATATCCTCTTCGGAAAGGTTGGTCGATGCGGTAATGGTGATGTTCGTACTCTTGCCCGTGCCCAAGTCCTTTGCGGTTACGTTCACGATGCCGTTTGCGTCGACGTCGAAGGTAACCTCGATTTGAGGTACACCGCGGGGTGCGGGAGGAATATCGGTAAGCATAAACTTACCAAGCGACTTGTTGTCGCGTGCGAACTTTCTTTCGCCCTGCAAAACGTTGATTTCAACGCCGGGCTGATTATCTGCCGCGGTCGAGAAGATTTGGCTCTTCTTGACGGGGATAGTCGTGTTTCTCTCGATTAACGGTGTGGATACGCCGCCCAAGGTTTCAATGCCGAGGGTCAAAGGCATAACGTCGAGAAGGAGCACGTCCTTAACCTCGCCTGATAAAACGCCGCCTTGAATTGCCGCGCCTATCGCAACGCACTCGTCGGGGTTGATGCCCTTGAAGGGTTCCTTGCCCGTAACCTGTTTTACCTTATCGAATACGGCGGGGATACGCGTCGAACCGCCGACCATTATAACCTTTGAAATATCGCTGTACGAAAGTCCCGCGTCGCTCATCGCCTTTCTCATAGGTTCAACCGTGCGCCCTACGAGGTCGGAGGTAAGGCTGTCGAACTTCTGCTTTGAAATATCGATATCAAGGTGCTGAGGCGCGCCGTCAACTACCGTAATGAAAGGAAGGTTTACGTTGGTGCTGCTCATACCCGAAAGCTCTATCTTCGCTTTCTCCGCCGCCTCTTTAAGCCTCTGCATTGCCATCTTGTCCTTGGAAAGGTCAACGCCCGTGTCCTTCTTGAAGGTGTCAACGAGGTAGTCGATTAATTTGTTATCGAAGTCGTCGCCGCCGAGGTGAGTATCGCCGTTGGTTGCAAGCACTTCGAAAACGCCGTCGCCGATTTCCAAAATCGAAACGTCGAAGGTGCCGCCGCCGAGGTCGTAAATCATAACCTTTTGGCTGCCTTCCTGCTTGTCAAGACCGTAAGCAAGTGCCGCCGCGGTGGGCTCGTTGATAATTCTTAAAACGTTAAGTCCGGCGATTTTGCCCGCGTCCTTGGTTGCTTGGCGCTGGCTGTCGTTGAAGTATGCGGGGCAAGTGATAACCGCATCGGTTACCTTTCCGCCGAGGTAGCTTTCAGCGTCCGCTTTAAGCTTGGAAAGTATCATTGCGGAAATCTCTTGAGGGGAATAGCCCTTTTCGATATTTACCTTGTATGATTCGCCCATATGGCGTTTAATTGAAATAACCGTCTTGTCGGGTGAAGCAACCGCAAGCCTCTTTGCAGCTTGGCCTACGATACGGCTGCCGTCAGCCTTGAAGGATACGACCGAGGGGGTCGTTCTGTTGCCTTCGCTGTTGGCGATAACTACGGGCTCGCCGCCTTCCATAACGGCAACGCACGAGTTAGTCGTTCCTAAATCTATACCTATTACTTTTCCCATAAAATTTATCTCCTTAAATTTGTTAACTGTAAATAAACTTCGCAATACTGCGTTGCGTTGCGGCAACTCTCAGTCATTTACGCTAAGTAAACTCCTTCGGGTTATCCTCACGCGCCTTGTCTTGCTCGTTTCTTTGCAGTTGGATTATTTTGCTTTGTTTATATGGTAACGGCTACCTGTGCGTAACGGATAACTTTTCCGTCTTTTGTACGATAGCCTTTCTTTAAAACTTGTTTAACTTTGTTGGGTTCTTCGCCGTCGCCGCAAGGGAAGTTCAATACCGCCTCCATCACGCCTTCGTCGAAGTCCGCGCCCGTCTCAACGGGAATTTCTTCAATACCCAAGGACGAGAGAATATTTGCAAAGCTTTTTATAACCTTGTCTATTCCCGCCTTGGTCTTTTCGTCCGAGGCACCGTCAAGCGCGTAGCCGAAATTGTCTGCAACGGGCAAAAGCTTTAAAACCGCCTCCGCCGCACCGTCCGCATAAGCCTTTGAAACTGCGGCTTGGTTGCGCTTTCTGTAATTATCGTACTCGGCGGAAACCGCGTACCACTTGCGCTTATAGTCCTCGGCAAGGGCGTTCGCCTTTTCAAGCTCGGAAGGCTCTTTCACCTCTTCAAGCTCTTCGGCGGCTACGGGCTCCCCGTCAAGCTCCTCTTCTTCGTTATGCTTTAAATCGTCTTTTTTCTTCGCCATTTTTTATCTCACAGTTTTACCCGATGACAACCCCAATAGAACACATCTAAACGCATCCTTTGGTTGCCCTTTGCACGGTGCGCCCTTATAGTATGTCCAATACTATCGCGTTCGCCCCGCACAAAGCTCATTCCAAATTATGCGGTTTAGACGCTTTGCGATTTTATGAGATAGATTTCGTGAGAAGACAAGGCAAGTACACGCTGGCGTATTGAACATACGGCAAGTGGACTTAACGCAGTATTATCCGAAATATATCCATAAAATTGTGCTTTGTTGGGGTTGTCATCGGGTATCTACATTATTAATATAAACTTTATCCCGCCCGTTAAACAAAAAAGTTACATATTTTTTTATTCCGTTGACAATTTTCCCCTTCGGGTTTAAAATTGATGTATGCAATCATTAAGAGAAATTTACAAAATCGGCAGAGGTCCTTCCTCCTCCCATACGATGGGTCCCGAAAGGGCGGTTAAAATCGTAAAAAGCCTATACCCCAAGGCGGACCTACTTAAAGTTACACTTTACGGCTCGCTTGCCCTCACGGGCGAAGGGCACGGCACGCAAACGGTTATAGCCAAAACTGCAAAGCCCTTAAAGTGCGAGGTAGTTTTCGATAGCGAATCGCCTTGCCCCGTTCACCCCAACACGATGGATATTTCGGTGTACAAAAAGGGCGAGCTTATCGATACCAAGCGCGTTTACAGCGTTGGCGGCGGCACGGTCGTTTTCGAGGGCGAGCCGTCGGACAAATACGAAAAGTACGCCGACGACAGTATTTATCCCCTTAACAGCTACACCGAAATTTCGGACTATTGCAAGGCGCACAATATGCGGCTTTGGCAGTACGTGGAGCTTTGCGAGGGTAAGGAAATTTTCGACTTTCTTCTCACCGTTTGGGAGAGAATGAAGCAAACTGTCAACGAAGGTCTTGCCGTTTCGGGCACCCTTCCCGGGATACTCGGCACGAAAAGGCGTGCGCAAAAGCTTTTTAACCAGCGCCACATTGACGAGTCTGCGCAGACCCGCGAGAGTAGGCTCGTATGCTCGTACGCGTTTGCAACGGGCGAGCAGAACGCCGCCGGCGGAATAATAGTTACCGCCCCCACTTGCGGTGCGTGCGGGGTCGTGCCCTCGGTTTTGAAATATATGCAGGACGAGCGCGGCTTTACCGACTTGCAAATTGCACACGCGCTTGCGACGGGCGGAATTATAGGAAACCTTATAAAGAAAAACGCGTCCATAAGCGGCGCGGAATGCGGGTGCCAAGCGGAGATTGGCTCGGCTTGTTCTATGGCGGCAGCCGCCCTTGCCGAACTTTTTGAAATGGGCTTGGGGCAAATCGAGTACGCCGCGGAAGTCGCTATGGAGCATCACTTGGGTTTGACCTGCGACCCCATTGCGGGGCTCGTGCAGATACCCTGCATCGAGAGAAACGCCGTTGCCGCCATGCGTGCAATCAACGCTTTATCGCTTGCAAACTTCCTTGCGGACAGCCGCAAAATCAGCTTCGATATAATAGTTAAAACTATGTACAATACGGGCAAGGACCTTTTGAACAGCTATAAGGAAACCTCGTCCGGCGGACTTGCAAGATACTACGAGTTGCCCAAGAAAAAATCAAACTAATCACAAATAAAACTTAAAGCCGCTGCGCGTTTTGCGCAGCGGCTTATATTTTTAATTCATTATAACAAATGCTTACGAATAGCTTTAATAGCTTGGTCGGCAATCAAACGGGAGCCCCTATGCGTGGGGTGAACGCCGTCCAAAGAATACTCGGAATAAGGTAACCTTTCGCAAAGCCCGTTAAACATTTCGTCGTAGGCAACGAACTCGTCCGCAGTCTTTAGGGCAACCTTGTTCACGACTGCAAGCTCCTCGTTGAACAGCTTGCGCATTCTCAGCTTGTCGGGCGCGGGCAGAAGGAACGGCTCAAGGAAAATAACTACTATCCCCTCTTTTTTAAGCTTCTTTAAAAGCTCTTTAAGGTCGGCTTCGAACTGCTTTAAGTCAAGCGGCTTGTCCGCCTTGAATTGGTGAATGGTATTGTTTATGCCTATCATTATAACGACGGCGTCGGGCTTCAACGATATTACGTCCTCGTCGACACGCGCCAAAAGGTCGGAAACCTCGTCCCCCGAAACGCCTTTGTTTATAAGCTCTATATCCGTATCAGGATAGATAGGGCGCAGCTTGTCCGACAGAATTTTAACATAGCCCGTACCAAGCGATTTAATATCGCCTCTGTCCCTGCCGCAGTCCGTTATCGAGTCCCCGAAAAATACTATTCTCATACTTCCCTCTCTTATTCTATTACCATTTTAGCACACCCCTTCCGCTTTGGCAAGTGCCAAAAGAAAATTAACGGATAAATAAATTTTGAAAACCCCGAAATAATGCTTTGACAAACGCATAAAATTATGATATAGTAATTTGGCTTTTGAATAACTTAACTTTGAGCGGAAGTACCCAAGTGGCTCAAGGGGCTCCCCTGCTAAGGGAGTAGTACGGGAAACCGTAGCAAGGGTTCAAATCCCTTCTTCCGCGCCATAATTAACCCTTTGGTTTTTTTGCCAAAGGGTTAATTATTTCTTGGACGGATACTAAGGGATTTGAGGGGAGGCAAGCATACTTTATATGCGTAGGTCGGCGGGCTCTACCGCCGACTTGACAGCAATTGACTTTTGCTGTCAACCGTGCGCGCCGCCCAAGGCGCAAATCCCTTCTTCCGCGCCAAAAAACAGAGTAGGCTTTTGCTTGCTCTGTTTTTTAAATTCTACTTTTATTCGATAGCTTTCCTATTTACGAAAGCGAGCTTTCAGTGGTATAATGCGTGCAGAGGTTAAACTATGAACGATTACAAGTTCGGCAATTTTATCTGTTATCTAAGAACGGAAAACGGGCTTTCGCAGTCTCAGCTTGGCGATATGATGGGCGTAAGCAATAAAGCTGTAAGCAAGTGGGAAATGGGCGTTTCAAAGCCCCGCCCCGCTATGCTAGTTGCGCTTGCGACCTTTTTCGGCGTAACGGTTGAGGAACTGCTAGCCGGTGAAAGAAACGCGGAAACGGAAAAAGAAGGAAGCGAAAAAAGCAATGATAACTCAATAAAACTTTGGGCCGGCGAATATCTTAAAAAGAAAAAACGCGGACGTATTGCAGTTTTAACGGCAGCACTTCTTCCGCTAGTCTTGTTCGCCTGGATAGGAATTGTCTTAGGGATTAATCCAGACGATAAGGTCGTGGGTCCGATTGGAACGATGGTTATATTCCTTGCCGAGGCAATCGCCATTACGCTTATTATCGTTTTTTACTGTTCTGCAAGAAGATTAAAGCGTTTTCTATACGCTGCCTATCACGAGCAAAAGGAAGAAATTACGGCAATTCTATCACCGAAAAAAGAAAAAGTTCCCATGCTTAAATGGGAAAAAAATTGTACTATAATAAGCTGTTCAATAATTTCGCTGTGTTATGTTTTAAGGCTTATAGTCCTCTGCTTAGTCGAAACGTCTAATATATTACGCATATTTAATATAGCGTTTTTAATACCCGCATGCTTGGCGAGTATTCTTGCAATTATCGTTTTAATTCATTACTATATAAGAGCGCACAAAATTAATAAGCGATAACGATAGCGTAAAAAAGCAGCCCGTCTGAATTCAGACGGGCTGCTTATATTTTAATTTCTTTACAAAGTAAACCATATCTACAAGACCATTATTCAAGGCTGAGGGTTACTTGCACGAGGCCTTCGCCGGCGCAGAGGAAAGCGCGGAGTTCGGAAACGGAATAGTTTTCTATTCTTCCGAGGCGCGTGTACGACCAAGAATTGCTGCCGTAGAATAAAACTATTTGGTTGGAAGAATACAGTATGACGTCGCCCGCTTGTGTTGTCAGCTCGGTATCGCTATTCGGCAGAGTGTGCCCCAAGGCCCCCACCTTTTCAAACCCGCCGTAGTCGTTTGCGGTGTAAACGATATCGCCCTTCTTCAAAATTTCCAATAGTGCGCGGGTTGAAGAATTATCTTCAAGCGTTACCTTAACTTTGTTGCCGTTTATAGTAAGATACGTTTCCGTTACCTCCTCCCCGTCGTTTTCGGTCGGCGTTTCGGTTGAAGTGCCGTTGCCGTTCGGCGGCGTTGACTGCGCGGGTGTATCCGTACAACCCGCAAAAGCAAATAACGACGCAACGGTTATTAAAATTAGCACTAACAGTTTTTTCATAGATTATTTCGCGGCAAAATTCTTTTTAAAGAAATCTTCAAGCTTATCAAACGGAATTATATCCTTTCTGTCATACAAATCGGTATGAACGGCGTCGGGAATAATAAGCAATTCTTTATTTTCGCCTTTTAAGCTTTTGAACGCATCTTTACTGAAATAGCAAGAGTGCGCTTTTTCTCCGTGCATAACGAGTACGGCACTCCGTATTTCGCTGCTGTAAGCGAGTATAGGCATATTGATAAACGAAAGCGCGGATGTCTTGTTCCAACCGCCGTTTGAATTCAGCGAGCGTTTGTGATAGCCGCGCTTGGTTTTATAGTAGTCGTAATAGTCCTTTACGTAAAACGGAGCGTCTTCGGGAAGGGGGTCTACTACCCCGCCGCCCAATTCGTAACTGCCGTTTTTATAATCGATAATGCGTTGAGCGTTCAACGCCTTCTTCGTTTCGTAGCGCGCCCCTTCGCTGTCTGCAAATCAAAGTATCCTTTGGCGTTCACCCTCGTCATATCGTACATAGTTGAAGCGACGGTCGCTTTAATTCTCGTATCGATAACCGCTGCGTTGAGTGCCATACCGCCCCAACCGCAAATACCTATAATTCCTATCTTTTCGGGGTCGACGTCATCACGGCAAGAAAGGTAATCTACCGCCGCGCAAAAATCTTCGGTGTTAATATCAGGGGAAGCAACGTATCTCGGCTGCCCGCCGCTCTCCCCCGTAAAGGAAGGGTCGAAGGCAATAGTAAGAAAGCCGCGCTCCGCCATTTCTTGTGCGTAAAGCCCGGACGACTGTTCCTTTACCGCACCGAACGGTCCACATACCGCAATAGCGGGAAGCTTGCCTTTTGCGTTCTTCGGAACATACAAGTCCGCCGCAAGCGTTATGCCGTAACGGTTGTGAAAGGTTACTTTTTCGTGGTCAACCTTTTCGCTTTTCTTAAAAACTTTATCCCATTCTTTCGTTAAGTTTAATTTTTCTCCCATCTATCTGCACTCCTTAATCGTTTTAATTATTTTTGCGGGCACTCCGCCGACGACGGTGTTTGCGGGAACGTCCTTGGTTACGACAGCACCCGCGGCGACTACCGCGCCGTTACCGATAGTTACGCCCGAAAGGATAGTTGCGTGCGCGCCTATCCAAACCCCGTTGCCGATTTTTACGGGGGCGGGAAGCATACTTCCGCGCTTTTCGGGAATTAAATCGTGATTAAGCGTAGCTATAACTACTTGCTGACCTATAAGCACGTCGTCGCCTATTTCAATTCCGCCTTGGTCTTGAAAGCAACATCCCGAATTGATAAACACGTTTTTGCCGACCGTTACGTTTTGCCCGTAATCGGCGTAAAACGGCGGAAACAAGCCGAAGCTATCGTCAACCTTTTGCCCGATAAGCTCGGAAAAAAGCTCCCTTAATTCTTCCGCAGTGTGGAAGGTATTGTTAATTTCAGCCGTGATTTTTCGCGCCCTTTGCGCCGCGTCGTGCATATGAAGGTGCGCTTCGGAATTAGCCTCTATATACGCCTTTCCTTTCATCAATTTTTTGAACTGTTCGGTATTCATATTGCTTTTAAACCTCTATTTCCAAGCCGTCGTAGGAAACGGTTACGCCGTGCTTGTCCGCCTCCGCAACCATTTCGTCGTAGGTTTGTCCGCCGTTGTGCGAAAAATGGTTTACAACCTTCACGGTTTTTTCGTCAACGAGCCCGAGACTTTCCATTCTTTTTATGACGTCAAGGCACAGCGAAAAATTCATATGCCTTACGTAAACGTGTCCGTCAAGTCCCAAGCAGCCCGTGCAGTCGAGGGAAACCAAATCGAAGTGCCCCTCGTCCTCCAAAAGCTGCCACGCCTCCTCGGGGAAGTAACCCGTGTCGTGCGCGTAAAGAATTCTTTTGCCGCCGCAGCTTATTGAATAAAACACGGGCGAGGTATCGCCGTTATGGCTTGCGGGAAGGGGCAAAACCTTATACTTGCCGCCGACGGTAAACGCTTTGCCCGCATCCACTAAGTGAGGCGTAACCGCTCCGCCCATCCACGGGCGAAGGCTGACTTCCTTTATCTTATCGTACCCGTCCTTTGCGGCGTAGAAGCTTATAGCCCTATCCCTTCCGTGGCAAAAGTCGCGGCGGAAGTTATCGATATCGTCAAGGTACAGATGGTCGGGGTGGCTGTGCGTTATAAGGCAATGGTCGATTTCGCTTAAATCGAAGCCGTACGCGTGCGAGTGCCACAGCGTGTCGGGGTTGAACTCGATTAAAAGCTCGCCGTCGATAAGCGCTTGCGAGCGGGAACGCATATTCCTTCCGCCGAGCGCACGCGAGAGCTTGCACACCCTACACCTGCAGCCTATCGCGGGGACGCCCTCCGCCGCTGCCGTACCTAAAAATTTAATCTTCATTAAAACACCTTAAAATAATACTATAG
>CAMWQS010000051.1 GCA_947176485.1 uncultured Clostridia bacterium
CTTATTACACCTACAACGCCGACGACAGCAACCCCACGTCAAGAACGGTTAAGCTTTCAGATTTCTTCGCTGAGGGTAAAAAAGCCGTGCTTATAAACTTCTTCTATATCGGCTGCTCGAATTGTAATGACGAATATCCTTCTTTACGCGATGCATACAAGAAGTATTCCAACGATTTGCAAGTAATCGGCATTAACGATATAGACCCCGTTGAATCGGGTATGCCCGGAGAAACCGAGGACGGCGTAAAAAATCTTGTACAAAGAGATAAGGTGCCTTATCTTATGTGCAAGGACGACGGGTCGTTAATCGGCAGATATTTTTCAAATTTCGTATCGGGCTACCCCACTTCGATTATGATTGACAGATACGGAATCTTGTGCGAAGTGTTGCTAGGAAAAATGGAGTCGCAAACGTTCTGGGAAACGTGGTTTGAAAAATACACGAGACCCGACTATTCACAAAACGTAAAACCCGGCGACGACCCCAGTGCAATTTTCACACCCGAATTGCCCGGCGACCACGTAAGCATACCTGATTCAACAGAGCTTACCGCAAAGGTTAGCCCCAAGATAAACAATACCGGCAAGAACGTCCTTTTCAGTGTAGATACGTCTAACAACAGCTTCGGCTGGCCTTGGGACTTGACTGCCGACCAAACGGCAATTTACCCCACCAACAGCGGATATCAGGGCACGATGGCAACCATCTACGCACAGGTAGACCTTGATAAAGACGAGGTTTTGGCGTTTGACTATAAGCTTTCGACCATGCAAGGAAGCGACTACTTCTACGTTTCGGTAGACTCACGCGAGGGCACCGGAAGACAGCTTTCAATGACTTCGGGTGTCAGTGACTGGCAGACGGGATATTCCTACGCCGCACTTGAAGCAGGCAGACACGAAATAGAGTTTACCTATTACCGCTCCACTGCTAACGGCTTAGATACCGTTGACGATAAGGTTTATATAAAGAACTTGAGAATAGTTACCGTTGACGAAATGAACGAAGCCCTTGTTGCGAATGGGGAAACGTATGAAATTCCTTACCTTGCAACGAGAAACTACAACAATAAGACTAAGCAGTTTGAAAACATTGAAAAGGTTTACCTTGCGGAAGACGGTTACTATCATATCGGAACAGAAGATAAAGCAAACAAAAACGACCCTTATCTTTTGTTGGATATAACCCACTCTACACCTTACTTCAGCAAAAACGCAGAAAGTTTGCTCACGTTAATGAATTCGGAGATTACTTTGAACGGCGGTATGTATATCGACGACGAAGATTTCACGGAAACGTTTAGGTCGTACCTTTCTTACTCAAACAACTCAACTTACGATGGACTTATACCCGTAAACGCTGACATACAGGAAACTATTTCCGCACTTTACAAAGATAATATACCTAAGGGTGCTCCCTATTACAGCAAAGACGGTTGGTTGCAATTCTGCGTATATTACAAGCAGTACGGTGTTCAGAAAGATATTTCCGACCCCATTAAGGGCTTGACTTACTTCTCCGCTTTCAAGGCAAACGTAACTACGGGTCAAGAAAACTTTATTGAAGTTGAAAAAGGAACGGGTCAATTTATGCTTGATACTCAAACGGGACGCTTCGTTGACGTTGAGGGAACGAGCAAGGCAAGCGAAGGCAATTACGATTTGAACCCCAGCATTAACAAGGTCAGCTTCGACAGAGTAATAATGCCGCGTGGATATTTATACGAATTCACTCCCGACGTTTCCGGCGTATACAGCTTTAACGGAATTGACTGCTATTATTACAACGACGAAGAAAAAATAATAGACGACGAGACAACCGACGCGTACCTTTTCGAAGGCGACATGAAGGTTTCACACACATTCGTTAATCCTATTTCTTCAAGCGATGCCGATAGATATGAAAGAAACGAAATTCCTAAAAGCTTCAAAATCGTTCATTATCTTGAAGCAGGTAAGACTTATTACCTTGACGTTATGTTCCACGTAGTTGAAACGACGGGCGACTTTGCGTTCAGAATTGATTATTTGGGTACAGAATACAGCTATATTTATCAAGCTGCTGTAGATTCTTATTATTTGGACGCAAACAGCGCTATGGCAGTCCCCCTCTACTGTGAGCCTACTTTAGACGATACTCATACCTACGACTTCGGCGGAGATATCGGCGTACAGCAAGTTTGGTACGACAAAAACGGCGGCGGATTGATATACGTTGACTTCACGCAGTTATCGCTGCTGTTTAGTTACTACACTATAGAACAAGTTCTTAACGATAACTTTAGCTCTGCGCAATATACTCTCGACATTTCCAAGGAGACGTTTACCGACGAATTCGGCAACACTTACGATATTTCGTTAGACCTTGCAAAAAGGTACGGCGGAGAGAACAATATCCCCGACACGTTGAAAGAAGTATTGAAAGATTACCCCGTTGCAGACTATACCGCTACTATGAGGTATTACCTTGAAAAGTCGAAAGAAGGCAAGGAAGTTACCGACGAAGAATACGGACTTATACCCGTTAACCACGAGCTGTATTGCATACTTCAACTTTACAACGCTAAATTCTTCGGCTTCGATACCCCCGACGAATGGCTTAAAGCATGCTGCTTCCGTTTGAATATAAACGAAAACAACCATAGCTATAAACAGCCTTATAGCAATAATTAACTGTAACTGAAGTCCCCCGTACTTCACCGTACGGGGGAAAACTTTAAAAATATCAGAGGTAAAAAATGAAAACGAAATTTAAATTACTTATCGTCTTGCTTGCGACGTTTTGCTTAGCTTTGGCTTGCGGCTTGGTTGCAGCGTGTGAGAAAATCGACGAGCCGGGTAACGGCCCCGAAGACTTAGGCAACCCCGCAACGGACGGATACGCTATAACGATACTTTATCCCGACGGGTCGAAGGTTAAAGGCAGCGAAAGCTCTGACCCCTACGGTTCGATATACGTCGAATTGGTTGACGCCGAATACAATTTGGTTGACGAAAGTGCAACAGCTAAACTTAACGAAGACGGTGTTGCGCAGATAAATTACTTCGTCCCCGGCGAATACTTTATTAGGATAAACGACTACCCAGAGGGTTACGTTTACGATACTTCGGTTAAAACCTCCGCCGACAAAGCACGTTATACCGTAAAATTGGAGCTTGACGCCCCCACCCCCTACACGATAAACTTAGAGTATTTCAACGAAGACCCTATTCCGGGCGTTACAGTTAAGCTTATGGACGGAACTAACGTTGTTGCAACAGCAACGACAGACGCCGATGGCAAAGCAGTTACCCCCACGATTGTTCGCGGAAAATACAATATCGTGCTTGAAAATATGCCCGAGGGCTACGGATATAAAAAGGCGAGCACAGCCGTCAGCGCGTGGCCCGTTACCGTAACTGCCGTAGTGTTAAAAGACATTAATTTCGAAAGCGCAAACAAGCTTGACGAAGACGGCGTTGCAGTTTGGGACGCGGCACTTAACGACGAATATTTGAGCATTAAGAGGTTTGACAAAACCGGCGACTGCTACGTTTATACCGCTGAATTTGCAGCCAAGGAAGAAGTTTTCTATAAAATACACGCACCTAAGACGGGCTCCTACACGATAGGCTCGAAAAATGGCAATAATTACTCAATTCAGTTCTGCTATGACGATTTGACGTACGGTGACAGCTCTTTGACGATTACGAGCGATATGAACAACGGCAATAACGTTCAGAAAATGCAAATCAAAAAGGGTGAAACACTTACCTTCTCGGTTAAGTCGCTTGACCGCAAAGCAGGCGCGGTTGACGTTTTGGTATGCTTGCCCGTGCCCGAACCTATAGTTACCACTGCAACCGCAGAAGGCACGTACACGTTAAACTTTGAAGAATATCACATTGCATATCTTAACTTTATTACCAGTCAAGGCATCAGAGCGGGTAAATACGAAATCACCTCCCTTTCCGATAATTACGACGTTATGGTAGTTGAATACGCCAACGGTTACCCTGTGTATGACGAAGACAGTAATTTGCCCGCACCTTACGAGGGCTACGCCGGCAACGACGACGGCGCGAAGGACGGAAAGAACTTCGTTTATACCAACAACTTAACCGTAAGTTACGTCGGCAACACATTCCAATACCGTGTTATTATAAAGGACGAAATTATTAACTATCCCGTTACGATAGACGTTAAAATCGAAAGAACGGGCGACGCCGACCAAGAAATCGAGGTTACACAGAAAACCGCAGTGGCACACGTTGATACGAGATACTTTGACCAAGAAGGCACCTTTACTTGGATGCCCACGGACGGTTCGTTAGAGCCTTACAGAAAGGACGACGGAAATTGGTACGTTCAAGTAAACGGCGTAGAAAAGGCGTTGGTTGTGGCTATAACCAAGACTATTCGCAACCAAGTATATTCATTTGCAACCGTTGAGTATTTTGGTGGTGGCAAAGGTCAAGGCAATGAAAACAACGAACCCGCAAAGGAACGTCAGAACAACAACCTTACGGTTTACGAAGATTTAACTACTTTGGACACCACTTGGAACTACACGGGCTTTATTGAAACCTATGCGGGACGTCTTGAAAACGGCAAATACGTGGGCGGATACACCAACAGCGACGGCGTTTATCAAGTTAACGACGAGTTGAAGCTGTTCCTTGAAAGGTACATGAACCAGCATTGCGCTGACATTACGGGTAGTACGACCGTGCCCGCACAGCCTTGGCTTTTAGGTTGCGGATACTACGCATAAAAAATGTTTGCAAATTGCGTAAACTAATGCTAAAATAAACTTATTAATTTAAAAATTATTTGGAGATATTACTATGAGTAAATACTTGAAAAGTCTTATAACTGCTTGCTTAGTCGTTTGTATGACTGTTTGCCTCGGAATTTTCGCGGCAGCTTGCACCAAAAATCCCGATAGCGGCAACGGCGGTGACGACAACGACTTCACTTACCCCTCTTCCATCAACGTAACCGTACTGCTTGACGACGGCACCCCTGCTTCGGGCGTATCCGTACAGCTTTGCACCGTTAGCGACGACGGAACCGCTGACAGCGCGAACTGCAAATTGCCCAGGGCAACGAACGACCAAGGCGTTGCATCTACTAACGTTAAAGAAAGCGACGGCTTTAAATTCGAAGTTCACATTTTGAACATTCCCGAAACTTACTATTATTATTCTTACGTTGACGCTAACGGAAACCCCTATGCAGCTGGCACGGGTGCACGCATTGACGTTAGAGAATCTGCAAACGTGACCGTTAAGCTTGCTATCGTTTCCGTTACGGATAAGATTTCGGAAGGGAGCAACACCGTTAAGCTTGCTGCTATTACCGATACGCTTAAAGTAAAGGCAGATATCGAAAGCGCAGGTTGGTACAAATTAGCTGCTACCAACGCATTCTTACTTTCGGGTACGGGCTTTGCACTCACTAACGATAATAACGAAGTTAACATTTATCTTAAACCCAACGACGAGCTGACTTTCAGCTTTACCGATGAAAACGAACTCGTATTCACCTTGGGTTTGACGGCGCATGAAGCTGACGGTACCGCAGCTAAACCCTTACCTGCACTTCTCGGTTCGCAGTACGTTATTCCTCTTGAAGCAAACAAAACCGTTTATATAACCAACAATACCATTAATGGCAAAGTCGTGTCGGCGTTAGACGTTAGCGGCACTAACTTCAAGGCAAATTACGAAAGCACCGATTACACCGAAGCTTTCACGCTTAAAGCGCCTACCAGCACCGTTCCCCAAACTTTTTCCGTTGGCACTGCTGACGGAGCTGCGGGCGTTGTAACTTTATATTTTGGCGAACACGTCGATAAGACACTCGGTTCAGAGAATAACCCCTATATAGCAGAATTAGGCGTAGCTGTAACTGTAGAATATGACGGCGGCGAGCCCGTTTGGGTTAGTTTCACTGCATCCGAGGAAGGCAATTACACTTTCTCCTATTCCGCTGATTCTTGTATTATGGCAGGAAACGGTGAGTTTGACTTGGTTGAAAGCGACAACGCAGGCTCTTTCAGCGTAACTCTTACTGCTAACCAAGTAGTTAAATTCAACGTTTCTTCAAAGTCATGGGACCCCGCATCATTATCTATCACGATAACGAAATAATTGAACTAAAACATACCCCGACCGTTTGGTCGGGGTTTTTATTGTTAAAGAAAGCCGCGGTTGCAGATTTGCAACCGCGGCTTTTATTTAACTATTCAAAACTTTAAGCATTTCTTCTTCAAGCTCACCGTATTTTATAGAACCGGTGCGGATAAAAGCTATTTTGCCTTCCTTATCAATGATAGCCGTATGAGGCAAAGTGTCAGAGCCGCCCAATGCCAAATAAAGTTCGGTTTGGCTTGGAATTTCAACGACCTCGCCGTCAACTTCCTCTTTACTAATTATAGTTGCTGAGGTCGTAGTATCCTGTGCGAAGAGCATTTTGTAATCGCCCCAACCCAGCTCGTAAATAGCACTTTGCACATCCTTTTCGACAAGTTCGTGGTGTAAGGAAATAACGACTACGTCTCTGTAATTTTGTTGCAGCTGTTCAAAGTAAGGCATTTCAGTTTTGCAAGGTGCGCAATACGTTGCCCAGAAGTTTATAACGATTACCTTGCCCTCGTAATCGGTAAAGTTAAAGGTCTTTTCTTCTTCAGTGTTGTAAAGCTGAACCGAGAACTGCGGGCAGTCTTCTAACGAAATACGCTCCTCGTAAGGCGCAAAGAAGTTGTAGTAAACTAACGCTGATATTAAAAGTAACGTTGCAAGCGCCCAAGCCGCTATTTCAAGGCATTTGTTGCGCCGCTTGAGCTTCGCGACGGAAGGGCTTTCAATGGGCTGAGAAGCTGTAATTAAATCGTTTTCCGCAGCGGGTACTTCAACTGCTTGCGGTTCTTCAACCGTTATTGCCATTGCAGCTATTGAGTTTACGGAAGTAACTTCCGCTTCCTCCGAAAGCTGAACCGTAGTGCCCTTCTCTAAAATAGAGTTTAAAGTGGGTTGCGTTTCCTCCATTTCTACTGCGTTGGAGTGAAGGAATATTTTAGAACCTTTCCAGCTAATCGCTTGCGTGGGACATACCGAAATACATTCGCCGCAGTTGATACATTCGTGGTCGCCGACGTGCTTGATATCCATTTTACAGTGGCTTACGCACAGCCCGCAGTCGGTACATTTAGATTTATCGAGCTTTACGCCAAGTAGCGCAAATTTATTGAAGAAGCCGTATATTGCGCCGAGCGGGCACAAGAACCTACAGAAGAAACGGAAGCAGAACACCGACATAACGATTATTGCAACCATTAAGCAGAACTTCCAAGTGAAAAGCGTGCCGAGCTGTGCAAAATAGTTATTGCCCGCCGTGGCGTTGTTGGGATTGATTAAAAGCCCTATCGCGCCGCCGAAGGTTCCCGCGGGGCATATGTATTTACAGAACGTGGGCGACTGTAACATTATCGGGATAATGATAACCAGTGCAGCCAGCAAAACGTATTTTAAATACGAGAATGCCCTTGAAACCCTATTCTTCTTTATCTTCGGGGTTTTGATTTTATACAGAAGCTCTTGCCCTAAACCTACGGGGCACAAGAAGCCGCAAATGGTTCTTGCAAAGATTATTGCAAACAGTGCAAGAATACCCAAAACGTAGTACGGAGCTTTGGTATCCGACGACATCAGCGCGTTTTGTAGCGCACCCAACGGGCACGCGCCCGTAGCTCCGGGACAGGAATAACAGTTCAACCCCGGTACGCATGCGTACTTGGTGTTGCCCTTGTAAATGCTACCCGTTACAAAGCCCTTTATATTGGCGTTATACAGTAGCGCGGCGTAAACTTGGATAAGCCGCCTTTTACTTGGCTTGTGTCGCACGAACCAATCTTTAATTTTTATGAAAAAATTCTTAAATTTCGTCTTCATTTTAGCCAAGACCTATACATTCGGTACATATCTTAATTGCTTTAATTAAAACGTCGTGTGCGCCTTCGTTAAAAATACCGAGAATAATAAACGTTACTGCGATAACCGCTACGCCTACTCTTATGCCGAGTAAGGTGTATTTGTTAGAGAAAAACTTTTTTAAAGCCGCCAAAACCTTGTTGGGCTTTTTATCGGCTTTTATTACGGGGTTACCTTTATACGAAGAAATAAGCCGCTTAATTGCGTTTATTTCGCGAAGTTGGCTGTACTTTTCGAATACGGTTGCAAAAACACAGCTTAAAAGCGCAACCACTACGCAAGGCAGCACCCAAAGCATCATATTGAACATCGCGTCGTTGGCCGCCAAGCCCTTGAAGTTTGCGGGTTGCAATAGGTAAACTGCGCTTGCCACGGCGCACGCAAAACAAATTGCGGCGCAGACGATATATACGATAAGGCGGTTGCGGTTTTCGTCACGCACGCGTTTCATTTCACCATCGTAAGCCTCTCCACTGCCTTCGGGGATACGGGCACTTAAACGCCTTAAGGTTGCCCCTTCTTGGGGAATTTTAACGGGTTTAGCCTTATACGGATAAACGAGCGATAAAACGAAGCCCACAATTATTGCCGCTATCCAAATATAAAACGGTATAGAAACGGGGAAAAGGCGAGCGGCTACGATATCTCTTGAATAAGCGCCTTGCGCCCAGTTGCCGTCGCTAAGAATGCTGATTGCAACCGCGATGAAAGCGGCACCAAGAGTTGCCGTAAATACGCTTAAAAATATTCCGTAATATAAGCGGATTTTCTGTGCTTTCACTTTTTTACCTCCCGTTTTTTCTATACTTTATTATTATAATAGATATTACTTATACAGTCAAGTATTTTCATATTTCGCCAAAGTGCTAAATTTTGGCTGGCTTGTGGGGTTATATCTTTATAGTTCTGGTTGCTATCTTGCTTTGGAAGGCTTTATCGTGCTCTACGAAAATCATCGTGGGTTGGAATTCGTCCAGTAAATTTTCTATCTGGATACGGGAATATATATCAATAAAGTTCAAAGGTTCGTCCCAAACGTACAAGTGTGCACTTTCACATAAGCTTTTTGCAATCAAAGCTTTTTTCTTTTGCCCGTCGGAAAATTCTGAAATATTCTTATCAAACTGCCCCTTGTTAATGCCCATTTTATGCAGAATTGCTTTGAAAAGGCTTTCGTCCACGCCGCTTTGCTTTGCAAATTCAGTAAGCGTTCCGCAAAGGTGCGAAGTGTCCTGCGGCACGTAAGAAATTATAAGGTTCGAACCTTTACTTACCGTGCCGAGGTAGTCTATTCTCTGTCCGCACAGTAGCTTTAAAAGACTGCTCTTTCCACACCCGTTTTTGCCTTCAAGAGCTATCCTCTCGCCACGGTTAATTTCAAAGGTTACGGGTTTGCAAACTTCCTTTCCGCCATACACGGGCACGACGGAAGAAAACGATACGAGCCGTTCGGCGCGATAGCTTAGCGGTGAAATTTTGAGAGGGCTTTCGATTTCGGTATTTTTAAGTAAATCTGATTTTTGCTCTATTTCTTTTTGTTGCCTTGCCTCCACTACTTTTGCGCGCTTCATCATTTTTGCTGACTTGTGCCCGACGTAACCTTTGTCAGCTGCACCGATTTTAGACGCCTCTACCTTGTCCGCCCAGCCGGAAGTCTGTTTTGCCGTTTTCTGCAAGCGGTTGATATCCGTTTGCAAACGCGAATTTTGCTTGCGTTCAAAGTCTTGTTGACGCTCAAAATTTAGCATAAACGAAGAAAAATTGCCGCTTTGCACTTCGATATTTGCCTTATTCAGCGAAAGAATATGGTCAACGCAGCCGTCAAGAAAGTTTCTATCGTGGGAAACCAAGATAAAACTTTTTTTCTTGCGTAGGTATGCGGAAAGCAATTCCCGTGCTTGCGTGTCCAAGTGGTTGGTCGGTTCGTCTATGAGCAAAAAGTGGCCCTCGTTAAGAAACAGCGCAGCAAGAAGGACTTTGGTCCGTTCACCGTTTGACAAAGTGTTAAACGGGCGGTACAAAACTTCCGGGTCAACCTCTAAATAGGAAAACTCACGCATTAGCTCCCATTCTTCGGCGGCAGGGCAGACTTCGTGCAAAATATCCTCGGTTAGAAGGCTTTTATCGGGGACGGGATACGGAAAATAGTCGAACCGTACCGACGAAATTATTTTGCCGCGGTAACCGTACTTACCTTGTAAAAGGTTTAAAAAAGTAGTTTTGCCCCTACCGTTTCTGCCAATAAAGCCGAGCTTCCAGTCCGTATCGATTTGAAGGTTAACGCTCTCGAAAATATTATCGTAGCTTGACGGGTAAGAAAACGTAAGATTTTCCACTTTTATAACTGACATTCTGTCCTCCTTATAAAAAAAGAGTTATGAGAAAGTAAATCTCATAACTCAATTATAAA
>CAMWQS010000052.1 GCA_947176485.1 uncultured Clostridia bacterium
TATGTATAATAATTAGGAAAGTAATTTACAAGAGGTTTTTATGATAGAAGTATCCAAGCGGGTTTCTTCGATTGCCCCGTCAATGACGCTGGCAATTTCCGCTAAGGCAAACGAGTTGAAGGCACAGGGCGTCAAGGTAATCAATTTCGGCATAGGCGAGCCCGACTTCAACACCCCCAAACACATCTGCGACGCGGCAAAGGACGCGCTCGATAAAGGCTACACCAAGTACGTGGCGGCGGCGGGACTTCCCGCGCTTAAAAAAGCCATCGCAAAAAAGCTTAAAGAAGAGAACGGTCTCGACTACGACCCCTCGCAAATAATCGTATCCAACGGCGCAAAGCACTCCATCTTCAACGCAGTTTTCGCCGTTATCAACGAAGGGGACGAGGTGTTGATGCCCAAGCCCTATTGGCTGACCTACCCCGAAGTAGTCAAGTCCTGCGGCGGTATACCCGAATACATATACGCCAAGCCCCGCCACGGTTACAAGATAACGGCGGCACAGCTTGAGGCGGCAATTTCCCCCCGCACCAAAATGTTCATTTTCAACAGCCCCAGCAACCCCACGGGCGCAGTGTATACCGAGAAGGAAATCCGCGCCATTGCCGACGTGTGCGTAGAGCATAATATCGTCGTACTCGCGGACGAAATTTACGAAAAATTAAACTACGGCGACGCGCCGCACTTTTCTATAGCGCAGTGCTCGCCCGAAATGAAGGACTTGACGATAGTCGTAAACGGCGTATCCAAAAGCTACGCAATGACGGGCTGGCGTTTGGGCTACCTTGCTTGCCCGCCCCACGTTGCAAAGGCAATTTCTTCCTTCCAAAGCCATTCGACTTCCAACGTCAACACGATGACCCAGTACGCCGCGCTTGCCGCCCTCGAAGGGGACGACAAGCCCATGAAGGATATGATTGCGGCTTTCGGCAGGCGGCGCGAAAAGATGATTGAAAAGCTTGAAGAAATGAAAAGCTTAGGGTTAGACTACGTCAAGCCCGACGGCGCGTTCTACGTAATGCTACTCTGCGACAACCTCTACGGCAAACACTACAAGGGCGTAAAATTAAAGGGCAGTATGGAGGTTGCGGACCTTCTTTTAACCCACAAGCAGGTTGCGGTAACCCCCGGCGTTTGCTTCGGCGACGACGACGCGGTGCGCTTATCTTACGCATTGTCTACGGCGGATATGCTCGAAGGGTTAGCGCGCATCTCCGAATTTTTCAGCGAGTGCGAATAATTTTTGCGTTTCCCTCTTGAAATTCCGTTTTAAAACTGATAGAATATAAAAAAGATAAGTATAATATCTTATCAAATCTTTTCGGAGGGACTTTCAATGATTAAAATTATTTACGGCGCAAAGGGCACGGGCAAGACCAAAAAGCTGATTGACGCCGCAAACGAGGACGTAAAAAGCGCAAAAGGTTTAAGCGTATTCATTACTGACAATAAAAGATGTATGTACGACGTAAACCGTAACGTTCGCTTTATCGACGTAAAGGATTGGGCGATAGCCGGCGAAGAAGCGCTTTGCGGCTTTATAAAGGGCGTTGCAGCTTGCAACAGCGACCACGAATATCTCTACTTAGACGGAATTGCCCGCATCACGGGCAAAGGCTTGAACGAGCTTGCGGGCATCTTCTATATGCTTGACAAGATTTCAGCCGAAAACGATATAACCATAACGGTTACTTGCAGTTGCGACGAGGCGGCTCTTCCCGACTTCGTTAAAAAGTACGTTTAACGATAACTTAACTTGCGGCGGCACACTGTTTTTGCGTGCCGCCGTATAAATTTTACAGGAGTTTTTATGAAATTTCTATCAACACGCGGCGGTGAAAAGGTAACGGGCGCACGGGCCATCGTAAAGGGCCTGTCGGAAAACGGCGGGCTTTACGTTCCCGAAAAGTTCCCCGCTGTTTCACGAGAAGAGCTTGAAGCCATGCTTGAAATGAGCTACGCCGAGCGCGCCGCCAAGGTGATAATAAAATATCTTGACGAGTTCGACGAAAAGGAGCTTTTATCGGCGTGCGAGGATGCGTATTCCCGCTTTGAGCGCAACGACCCCGCGCCCCTCGTAAAATTAGACGACGGCGTGTTTATGCTCGAGCTTTGGCACGGACCCACCTGCGCGTTCAAGGATATGGCGTTGACGCTTTTACCTTATTTATTAAGAAAGAGCTGTAACCTCTGCGGAATTAAGGAAGAAATTTTAATTCTGGTTGCCACCTCGGGCGATACGGGCAAAGCCGCGCTCGAAGGCTTCAAGGACGCGGACGGCGTAAAGATAACGGTTTTCTATCCCTCGGAGGGCGTCTCCAAAATGCAGAAGCTGCAAATGGCAACGCAGGAGGGGAAGAACGTCAACGTGGTTGCCGTCAAGGGCAACTTCGACGACTGCCAAACCGCCGTAAAGGAAATTTTTGCAAGCGAAGCTTGCGCCGAGCAGCTCAAAGAAAAGGGCGTAATTTTATCCTCGGCAAACTCCATAAACTTCGGCAGACTGGTACCGCAAATTGCATATTACTTCTCGGCATACGCCGACCTCGTATCCTCGGGACAAATCGAAATGGGCGAGGAGATAGACTTCGCCGTACCCACGGGCAACTTCGGCAACGTGCTTGCCGCGTACTACGCAAAAAGAATGGGCTTGCCCGTCCGCAGACTTCACTGCGCGTCTAACGAAAATAAAGTCGTTGCGGACTTCTTATCAACGGGCGTGTACGATATGAACCGCGAGTTCTACAAAACTACCGCGCCCTCTATGGACATCTTGGTTTCTTCCAACCTCGAAAGGCTTTTATTCGAGGTGTCGGGCAGAAACGCCAAGCTCACCGCGCAGAGAATGGCTCAACTCAAAGAAAAGGGCAAGTACCAAATCACCCCCGAAGAGCTTACGGCAATTCAAGACACCTTCGACGGCGGCTACGCCGACGAGGAAACCAGCGTTGAGGCAATGTACGGTGTTTTCGAGGACGTGGGTTACACTATGGATACGCACACGGGCTGTGCAATGAAGGTGGTTTTGGACTGGTTCGACAAGCACAAAAAGGACGAAACCAAGACGGTTATCGTATCCACGGCAAACCCCTACAAATTCCCGCAGGACGTTTTGTACGCAGTTACGGGCAACGACGTAAAGGACTCCTTCAAGGGCATAAAACGACTTCACGCGGCAACCGCAATGGCTATCCCGAAGTGCCTTTTGGAGCTTAGGGACAAGCCGGTAAGGTTTTCAAAGACGGTCGACGGCAAAAAGCTTTTTGAAGAAATACTTGAATTTATCGGCAAATAAAATATTTACGAAGGCGATAAAATGAAAAAGAGATTAATTGCAACCTTAATTGCGGGCGCAGTTTTGTCAACGGGCTTAATAAGCCTTACCGCTTGCGGACTCAGTGTTCCCAAGGGCGACAAGGTCAACAACGAAGACGCGTGGAAGACGGCGTTCGAGCGCACTGCCGATTTAACCGACTTCACTTTCGAAGGCTCGGCAACCTTAGCGGCAACTATCAAAGGCACGGTTACGACGACCAATTCTTCGGGCGAGAAGGTAAATAAAGAGCACAACTATAAAGTAAACAACAGCGCGTCAGCCCTTTACGCATACGGTTCGGACGACAAGGCTTACTTTGAAGCCGAGCTTAAAACCGAGAAGAAGGGCACGGTTACGGGTAAAGATTGCGACGAAACTTCTTCGACGAATGCAAAAATGTATTACGAGCTGTGCGAAGAAAAGGACAACAAAAAGACCTATTGGCAAGCCGCATACGCCAAGATAGACAATAAAAGCTTAGAAGAGAAGACCTCAACCGAAAAGCTATGGCAAGCGGAAAAAACAAGTTATATAGTTGACCCCTCCGTAATCGATATAAGCGGCAACTCGTTCTATGCAGACGAAGAAACGACCACCGTTTCGAAGCTCAGCGCGCTTTACGAAAAGTTCACTTATTCGGACGGCGTGTACACGGCAACTCTTTATAAGGACGTCGAAGTCGACGACATTGCGGAAGACAAAATGGCTTGCACGGTAAAGGTAAGCATAAAGGACGGCTACGTAATAGGTTTAAGCGTAAAAATAGACGCGAAAAACATTTTATACAAAAAGAACGCTTACGATATAACTTATACCTACACGCAAGAAACGACGACCGTTTTAAAGGATATCAAGAAGACCGACGCTTCCAAAAAAGTAAACAAGGATATAACGAAGGCTATCGAAAAGGCAAAAGCGGAAGAGGATTAAGGAATTTATTACAAAAAAATTGTATAAAAACAAATAAATCCATACAATAAATTTGCATATTAAAAGGAGTATTGAAATGAAAAAGAAGTTAATTGCAACCTTGGTTGCGGGCGCAGTTTTATCAACAGGCATAATCGGGCTTACCGCTTGCGGCAATTCCGTATCCATGCCCAAGGGTGAACAAATAGCTGACGCGACGGCGTGGGCAAAAGCCTTTGAAGAAACCTCGAAGCTGACCAACTTCACGTGCGAAACTTCCTTCACCGTTGATCAAAAAGGCGAGGGCACGTTAAAGAACGAGAAGGGTGAAGACCAAACCGCAAAGTATACGGCAAAATACTCTACCTATGACCTTACGGCTTACGACGAGGACGGTGATAAAGCTTATACCGAATCCAACGAAAGCATGGATATGAAGGCAACCTCCGACGGCGAGGAGGAAAAGCTGAAATATTCATCCGTTGAAAAGTACTATTACGAACTCGACGAAAAGGGTGAATACGCTACTTCTTACTGGAAGGCGTCGTACGGCAAGAAGGATATCGACAGCACCGACAGAAAATCTTACACGGAAAACTACTGGGATGCATATTCAAGTTACGACTACGCAAGCAATCCTTTAAAGAAGTTGGCTCTCGATTTCTATGAAAGCGACAGCACCACGGCAAGCTCCAAGTCCATTACGACCCTTTACGACAAGTTCACCTATTCGGGCGGCGTATATACTGCAACCCTTTATAGCGTCGTTGAAATTGCCGAGATGGGTTCCGACTTAATTAAAGTCGAAGTAAAGGTAAGCTTCAGCGGCGGTTACGTTATCGGTCTCAGCTATAAAGCCAAAAAAGTAGAAGGCGAGTTGTCTTTAAGTGAAGGTAACTTCAAGTATACTTATTCTACGGAAGCGGTTTACGCCCTCAAGGATATCAACAAAACCGACGTTACAAAGAAGGCTAACAAGGATATCAACAAAGCTATCCAAAAAGCAAAGGACGAAAAGGAAGATAACTGATTTTCCGAAAATTAAATATCAGCAAATTAACGCCCGCGGCATTTGCCGCGGGCGTTTTTCGTGTATATTGTTAAAGTTTGGTGATTAAATTCGCCAAATCTTAAAAAAACTTTACATTTTAGTCTATCCTGTGTTAATATAAAATAGCAAAAGTGGAAGATTATGGAAGAAAGAAAAGTACTTTACTCGGCAATTCAGCCGACCAACAATTTAACTATAGGCAACCTTATAGGCGCAATCAAGAACTGGACTAACCTTCAAAACGATTACGACTGCTTTTTTGCTATTGCAAACATGCACGCAATAACCGTCCGTCAGGTCCCCGCCGATTTGAGGCAAAAAACCCTTTCGATGCTCGCCTTATATCTTGCTTGCGGCATCGACCCCGAAAAGTGCACCATGTACGTGCAGTCGCACGTGCCCGCCCACGCGGAGCTTTGCTGGGTTTTAAACAGCTTTACCTACGTCGGCGAAATGGAAAGAATGACGCAGTTCAAGGATAAATCTGCGCGCCATGCGGAAAATATTAATATGGGACTTATGGACTACCCCGTGTTAATGGCGGCGGATATCCTGTTGTACCAAACGGACGTCGTGCCCGTCGGGCTTGACCAACGCCAGCACGTCGAAATTGCGCGTGATATCGCCCAAAGGTTCAACAATATCTATACGCCCACTTTCAAAATTCCAGAGGCACTGTATATGAAGGTCGGCGCAAAAATCAACGACCTTCTCGACCCTTCCAAGAAAATGTCCAAGTCTGCGGAAAACCCCAACGGCTCTATTTTCTTATCCGACGACAGGGATACTATTATCCGCAAATTCAAGCGCGCCGTAACGGACAGCGGTTCGGAAGTCAAGTTCGACCCCGAAAACAAGGCGGGCGTAAGCAACTTGCTCACGATTTATTCGGTGTTCACGGGCAAAACCATTGCCGAGGCGGAGGCGGACTTCGCGGGCAAGGGCTACGGCGACTTCAAGCTTGCCGTAGGCGAGGCGGTTGCGGACAAGCTTGCCCCTATTCAAAAGGAACAAGAAAAGCTTCTTGCGGACAAGTCTTACCTTGAAGGCGTTCTCCGTTCGGGTGCCGAACGCGCCGCCCACACCGCTAACAAGACGCTTGCAAAGGTCTACAAAAAAATCGGTTTCTATCAATTATAATGTTTGGATATATCAGCCCCGACGCACCCTATCTTTTCAAGAAGGATGAAACTTTATACAAAGCTTTATACTGCGGACTTTGCAAAAGCATAGGCGCGGGTTGCGGGCAGACTGCGCGCAGCGCGCTCACCTACGATATGGCTTTTACCTCCGCACTCGTTCACAATATCCGCGGCGAGGACGTGAAAATCGAAAAAAAGCACTGCGCCATTCACTGGTTCAAACGCCGCCCCATCGCCGCCGTGGACGAAACCACGGTTGCCATCGGCTGCGTAAACACCGTGCTTGCCTACTACAAGCTGTGCGACGATAAAGCCGACGGCGACAAAAAGGGCGTTTTGCGCCACCTCTATAAAAAAGGTTTTAAAAAGGCGGTGAAACGCTTTCCCCGAATAAAGGAAATTGTTTCACGCGAAACTTCAAGACAATCCCGGCTTGAAAAATCGGGCTGTGCCGTCGTGGACGAGGCGGCAGACCCCACCGCAATAATGATGCAAGAAATATCTTCCGTCTTGCTCGGCGAATATTCCACGCCCCACACGCAAAAACTCTTTTATGCGCTGGGCAAATGGGTGTACCTTGCCGACGCCTTGGACGACTACGACAAGGACGTAAAGAAGGGCCGATACAACGCGCTTTACAATTCTTGTAAAATTTCTTGCAAGCAAGACGCAATTAAAACCCAGGGCGAGGAGTGGAAGTTTATCTTCAACAGCCTTTTTGCGGACATGCGCGAAAGTCTTGCAAATATCAAATTCCATTTTAATCACGATTTAACGGATAATATTATCCTGCGCGGCATACCCTTAAAAACGAGAGCGTTATTCTACGGTAAGGGTTGTAAAGGAGCGAATAATGAACAAGAAAAATCTTGAACTTTTAGGTCTTGAAGAAGGCGCCACTCTTGAAGAAATCAAGGCGGCGTACGATTCTTTAAGGGAAAAATATTTAGAGGACAGATTTAAGGACGGCGAAGTGGGCAACGAAGCCGCAAAAATGCTGACTAAGCTCGAGGTTGCTTATTCCGAGCTCGAAGCCGAGCTTAAAGAAAGCAGCGCGCAGGACGGCGACTTGTTTGAAAAGGTAGAAAGCTATTTAAAGGACGGCAACTTCACCGAAGCCCAGCACGTACTCGACAGCTTTAACGAGCGCGGTGCAAGGTGGCACTATCTTCAAAGCGTAGTTTTCTACCGCAAAAATTGGGTCAACGAAAGTAAGAAACAGCTTGAAATCGCAATTCAGCTCGAACCCGACAACGCAAAGTATAAGGAAGCGTACCGCAAGCTCAACGAAAAAATAAACGCCGACGCGCAAACTAACGCGGGCGCACAAAACGGCACCCAGCAAGGCGCGTACCAAGGTCAGACTATGGACAGCTCCGCGTCGGATAATCAAATGGGCGGCAGCTTCTGCGCCAACTGCATAGAGTGCTGTTATATCAATATGTGTATTAACTGCTTGTGCGGCACCTGCTGCCGATAAACCTTGTATATACGGCACACTGCGTTGTTGCGTAAATTTTTTCTAGGGTCGTGTACGCCAAAGTACACTCCCCGTCGTAAAAAATTCCCGCGCCTAGCATTGCACCGCATCTCCAAGGTTTTGAGGGGTAATGGGTAACCGCTTGTTTCTCTGCATTTTAGATAAACCTTTCACAAATTAAAATGTCAAAAAACAGAAATTCGAAAACTTTTGAAATAGCCTTATCGGGCATATCTTGCGCGGTCGCGGCGCTCGCTCTTTCCCTCGGCATAATGACGGGGCTCGGCGCGCTCACCGCAACGGGGTATCTTATTGCGGTCATCGCCCTGATGGTGCCCCTTTCAAAACAGTTTTTCCGCGGTGATTTTTTGGCTTACCTCGGCACGGTAATTCTTGCCGTAGTCCTCGGTGCGGCGGTCAAGTTTTGGGACCTGGTGCCGTTTGCAATTTTCTTCGGACTTCATCCGCTTGCCAACGCCCTTCAAATCCGCTTTAAAATAAACCGCTGGCTTGCCTTCGCAATCAAAGCCGTGTGGTTCGACAGCACCTTGATAGTCGGCTATTACCTCGTTTTCGGTGGAATGCTCGGCGGAACGCTGCTCCCCGAAAACTTCTATGAAGTTTTAAATAAATACATTTTCCTGTTTATCTTCACGGTTGGCACGGTCGGCTTTTTCGCCTACGACTTCCTGATTTTCAAATGCCAGATACTTATCAACAAAATAGTTTTCAGAATTAAAAAGTAATGGAAAAAAATCAAACCTACCAAGGACAAGTAGTTTCGCTCGGTTCCGAGGGCGAAGGAATAATCAAAATCGATGGCACAACGGCGTTTGTGCCTTTTTGTCTTGTCGGGGAAGATGTTACTTTTAAGGCCCTAAAGGTCAAGGACAATATCGCCTACGGCAAGCTCGAAAGCGTAAAAACAAAGTCCGCCGACCGCGTCGAGCCTCCGTGCCCCGTCTTTTATAAGTGCGGCGGTTGCGCGCTACAGCATATGAACTACGCCGCCCAGCTCGCATTTAAAAGGGACGCCGTCGCGTCTACTCTGTGGAAAATCGGCGGGGTCGAGGCAAAGGTTGACGACACCGTCCCCTGCGACAGCGAGTACCGTTACCGCAACAAGCTCGCCCTGCCCATAGGTGTCAACGCCAAGGGCGAAACGGTCTGCGGCTTTTACGCTCCCCACAGCCACCGCATAGTCGAAACGGACGATTGCCTTATCCAAGCGGAGTGGGTCAAAAAAGTCATTTCCGCCGTAAAAAAATTTTCTAAACAGCATGGCGTTCAAGGCTATAACGAGGAAACCCGCAAGGGCGTACTCCGCCGTATCGTCGTGCGCGAAATCGGCGGCAAGTTCATCTTTGCCCTCGTTACGGCAAAAAGAATAAACTGCACCCCGCTCGTAACAGAGCTTGAAAAAGATTTCAAAAACTTCACTTTCCTTTTAAATATCAACCCGTCTCAAGGCAACGCCATTTTCTCCGACGAGTGGCAAGTCGTGCGCGGTTTGGGCTATTTCGAGGCGGAGGAGTGCGGCGTTAAATACCGCGCCGGCGCGCAGACCTTCGTGCAAGTCAATAACGACGTGCGCGCCAAACTCTACGCCCGCGCCTTAGCCGAGGCGGAGGAAGGAGCGGTTGCAATCGACTTATACAGCGGCGGCGGTATGCTCACCGCAATGCTCGCCAAAAAGTGCGGCACCGCCTACGGCGTCGAGATAGTCGAGGAGGCTTCCCGCCTCGCCGACGAGCTGAAAGAAGCAAACGGTTTAAGCGGCAAAATGTTCAACATCTGCGGCGCGGTGGAAAACGAAATCGAAAAAGTGTTCAAACTCACCGAGGGCAAAAAGCGCATAATCGTCTGCGACCCGCCCCGCAAGGGTATGGAGCGCAGCGTCGTAAAGGCGGTAGCCCAAAGCGGAGCGGACAAAATTATTTTGATAAGCTGCAACCCCGCAACCCTCGCCCGCGACTTAGGCCTTTTAATCGGCGGGCTTGAAGATTTCAACGGCGCCCTCTACAAAACGTGCAGCTATAACGCACCGTACGAAATAAAAACCATAACCCCGTTCGACATGTTCCCCCAAACCAAATGGTGTGAAACCTTAGTCGTCCTCACAAAAAAAACCGACGGATAAAGCGCACCCCCCATAGGGAATAAAAAAACTAAATTTTTAAGAGTTGCACTTTCAAGCGAAAACAAAAATCTCTCGGATGATAAATCCGAGAGATTTTTACTTGCAATAGTAAAGCAACAATTCAAAATTCATTATTTTTGTTGTTGAAATGCGCAGTCAAGTAA
>CAMWQS010000053.1 GCA_947176485.1 uncultured Clostridia bacterium
CTCAAAACAGTGGACACCCACTGTTTTGCAAAGCGAGATGAGCAAACGCATAAGGGGCGTTTGCGGTGCCCGAGGCGACTGATTTTCCTTACTGTCGCCGAGAGAGATTGTAATATTGGTCTATTTGAAATTTTGAAAACTAAATTCGAACCACGGATAAATATAGAAGGATGCAAGAAATGAGTAAAGTTATAGCTTTAACGGGAACGTCCGGCGCGATGGGCGGCGAAGTGATTTTAAGCCTTTTACAGTCGGATAAAAACTTTAAAGTAAGATGTATTTTGTTTGAGGATGAAAAGTCTATCCCATCGTTCGTAAAAAAGACTATAAAAAAGTATCGGGACAGGATTTACGCTTTTAAGGGCGATATTTCGCACTACGACGACTGCGTACATTTAATAGAAGGCGCAGATTACGTTATAAACTGTGCTTCTTTAATACCGCCCAAATCAGACCACGACCCGATGGGCACTTATAAGAGTAACTACATAGGCACGAAGAATATCGTTGACGCAATACTTGCAAGCGGGCGGCAAAAGGAAATTGCCTACGTGCATATTGCGACGGTTGCAATGTACGGGCACAGGGCTTATCCCCATATTTGGATACGCGTCGGCGACCCGATGATTTCAAGCGATTACGACGTATATTCCATGCACAAAATGAAGGCCGAAAAGTACGTTTTGGAAAGCGGGCTTAGCCGCTTTATATCCTTGCGTCAGACTGCCGTTCTTCACAAGTATATGTTCAAGAATAATTTGAAGGACGGGCTTATGTTCCACACCGTATGGAACGGCGCGTTGGAATGGGTTACGGACGTAGACAGCGGTATCCTTTGCAAGAAAATAGTTGAAAAGGACAGCGCGGGAGAGCTTGACGGATTCTGGAATAAGATATACAATATCGGTGGCGGAATCAGTTGCCGTGTTACGGGCTATGAATCTATAAACGACGGGTTCAAGCTTATGGGTAAAGGCGTGAAGAAATTCTTCAAGCCTAACTGGAATATATCAAGAAACTTCCACGGCGGCTGGTTCTACGACAGTGACGAGCTGGAAAACGCTTTACACTACCGCACGGAATCAAACGAAGTGTTCTGGCAAAGAATGGGCAAAAAGTACTGGTACTTTAAGCTTGGAAAGATAGTGCCTTCTTCCCTTATTTCAACCCTTGCGATAAAGAGATTGTTTAGGAACACCAACGCGCCTATGTATTGGTTGAAGCACGACAAGGAAGGGCGCGTGCGCGCATTCTTCGGCGGGCGTGAAAAGTACGCGAGCATTCCTTCTAAGTGGGAAGATTATCCCCTTTTGTGCGAGGGCAAGCTTGAGGACGGCACCGCGGTGGACTATAACGCGATAAGAGATAGCAAGAACGCCGAGCCTATGCTTTTGGACCACGGCTACGACGACAAGAAGCCCATAAGCAAATGGACCCTTGAAGATTTGCAGAAGGCTGCCGCCTTCCGCGGTGGCAAGTGCCTTTCTACCGAGTACGACGGCAACCCGTATAGCAAAGTTTTGTGGGAGTGCCGCGACGGACATAAGTTTGCGCTGACGCCTTACACCGTGTTAAAGGGCGGGTATTGGTGCAATATTGACGAACCCAAGCCTTGGCGTTACGGTGCGTTTGCGGATATACCCTTCTACGGGCAGGTTTATTTCGACTCACACGAGGAAAGCGAAACGGACAATACGTATCCGCTTACTGACCACGAAGAAGATTTTATTAAAAAATGAGAGTAATTTTATACGTATTTTCAGGCACGGGCAACACCTTGAAGGTTGCGGGCCTGTATAAAAAGTACTTGGAAAAATCAAATATAAACGAAGTTACGGACGCGCCCGATGAGGGCGCGTCCGTGACGGTAGATATCTACCGCGTGTCCAAAAAGAGCGGCGAGATGCCCTCCCCTGACGGATACGATTTGGTGGGTATCGGTTATCCTATACACGGATTTTCCGCACCCGAGCCCGCAATTGAGCTGTGCAAGGCTTTACCGCAGGTTGAAAACAAGCCCACCTTCTTTTTTAAGTCCTCGGGCGAGGGGTTGCACTTGAACGACGGTTCTTCACAAAAGTGCCTTAAAATTTTGACGAAAAAGGGCTATGACGTGATGTGCGAGAGGCACATAGTTATGCCGTACAATATGATTTACCGCCATAAGGACGAAATGGCGAAACAGATGTGGATTTACGCACACGCTATGGTTGAGTTGCATTGCCGTGAGCTTTTGGCTGGCAAGCGCGAAAAGGTTAAGCGCACTGCGCTTTGGGCTTTGTGGGTTGCGCCCATAAGGTTTTTGGAACAGAAATTCTCACATATGCACGGGCCTTTATTTAAGGTGCATAAGGATAAATGCGTAAACTGTATGCGATGTGTAAACGTATGCCCCGAGAATAATATTAAGTTCGAGGACGGCAAGTTTAAATTCGGGCACGACTGCGTGCTTTGTATGGGGTGTTCCTTCGGCTGCCCCGCCGACGCTATCAGCGTGGGTGTGTTCGGGCTTTGGAAGGTTAACGGAAGCTACCACGTGGACAAGCTTGTAAAAGACGAGAGTATACCCTTCCCCTACGTGCCCAACCACGCAAAGGGAATTTACAGACTTTACAAAAAGTATTACCGCGAGTGCGACAAGCGTCTATCTGACGCAGGCTTGACGGTGCAAGATTATATTTAAGCTTTATACGGTGTAAACTATGAGGTCTTTATTAAGCAACGGCATTCTTTTTATAGGTCTGAGTATTTTATTTTTAATCGGCGGACTCGTATGCCTTGCTTTTGGAATCGTTTACGACGTTCGGTATGCGACTTATCCGACTGCGGAAGCCGTTGTTGTGGACGTTGACTATAAGTATGACGACGAAGGCGACTTGCTGGCTTGCCCCACTTACCGCTACGAAGTGGACGGTTATCAATATGAAATGAAAAGCAACGGATATGAAAGCGCTTGGTCCAGTCCCAAAGAAGGAAGCACCAAAACAATAAGGTATAATCCCAATAAGCCTTACGAGATAATTGACAGCATCGTACTGTGCATAGTTTTGACGGTATTGGGCGTTGCTACAACCGCTGCCGGTGCGGGCGTACTGTTTACTAAATTGCGTACACGTAAGCACGCGGCAACAAATAATAATTTTACTGACAACGGCGTATAAATATAAAGTAAAATATCTGTATGAAAGTTAAGGAATTTTTCAAAAACTTTGGGCTTGGCGCGGGAATCGGCGTTGCAATGATTATTCCCGGCGTAAGCGGCGGAACGCTTGCCGTTCTGTTTAACGTTTACGACAAGCTGATAGGCGCGATAAGCGATTTAAGGCGCGACTTTAAAAACAGCTTTTTCTTCCTTTTGCCCATAGTTTTGGGGGCACTTGTGGGGATAGCGGCAACGTTTCTCCCCTTAAAGTACGCAATTGAGTATGCGCCCATACCAACCATATTGCTTTTTGCGGGACTTATGGTAGGCTCTTGCCCCAAGCTTTTCAAGGATACTTACAAAAACGGATTTAAGTGGACTGATATAATTTCAACGGTTTTGCCGTTTTTAGTTGTAGTAGGACTTGGCTGTATTTCGGTTTTGGGCGTGCAAGGCGTTATGCCTTACCTTGAAGCCGATTTGGGCGTGGGTATGCCCGTTTGGGGATACTTCGTTTTAATTCTAATCGGGGCGGTTGCGTCGTGTGCGTTGGTCGTGCCCGGTGTTAGCGGGTCGCTGCTTCTACTTATCTTCGGATATTATCAACCCATCTTAGACACCGTATCGACATTATTGACGGACTTCGGGCATTCGGTTTTGGTGCTCGTACTGTTTGCGGCTGGGCTTATCGTCGGGTTCTTTACCATTGCTAAGCTTATGAAGCTTTTAATGAAGAAGTTTCCCCGCGGCACGGGCTGGGCTATATTCGGGTTTGTTATCGGCTCTATTCCCGCGATATTTATGACGAAGGAATTTATCACCGCCCCCGTTGACGGCGTACAGATAGCAATTGGTGCGATTTTGTGCCTTGCGGGCGTGATTGCAAGCTACGCTTTATCCGCATATGCGGAGAGCCTCAGTTGCAAGAAAACGCATATGGACGATACCCCACAAGTATAAAGATTCACTTAAAATTTAAAGGCGCAGAAAGCGAAATTTAGCTTTCTGCGCCTTTTTGTTGAGATTTCTGTTGTGTCTAACGATAAACTCGTTTAAGCCTTAATTTATTATTTTTACAACCACACAGACCAATCACCGTATTTAAACGTTCCCGCGCCGTGGTGAAGCTTGCCTTGCGCTTTCAATTCACAAAAAGCGTCTCTTATTCTGACTGCAATTTCAGGTTGAATATCCAACGAATGGTGCGCGGGGAACAATTTTTTTGTAGGTAACGCCGCAACCACTTTCAATGATTTTAAATACGCTTCCGGATCGGTGGACGGGTAGTACGCAAACAGCATACCCTTATAAATTAAATCGCCCGTAAAGATATAACCCCGTTCCTCTTCCCAAAAGCAAAGATGTCCCGGCGAATGCCCTGGAGTGTGTATAACTTCAATATCTCTACCGCCTAATTTCAAAACTTCACCTCCGTGCAAAATTTTCGTCGGCGTTCCTTGAAACATTTCGTAAGTGCTTACGTCATATCCTTTGGGCAAGTCGCAACGGTCAACTACCATATCACGGACAGTTTGTGCAGAAAGAGGAAATTCACCGTTCAGCCAATTTAGCTCCGCTTCGTGAGCATAGAAATCGTGAAAATACTTATGTCCGCCGATATGGTCCCAGTGGATATGTGTTGCAACTGCTGTAATAGGCTTGTCCGTCAGCTTGCGAACTTGCTCGTAAATGTTGCAAATACCAAGTCCAGTATCAATTAAAAGGCAACGCTCGCTACCAATTAATAGATAGCTATGAGTTTCCTCCCAATGACGGTATTCGCTTATTATATAAGTCGTATCGTCGATTTTATCAATCGTAAACCAAGGTTTCATTTCTTTATAAGATTCCCCGCCGCTTCGGCATTGTTTGATATAACCATTCCGACGGTCTTACATTTATTTATCTCCGAACAATTGCCGCAGGTTTCGTACGCCTTGCCGAGTGCGCATTGCCTTATCGGGCATAGACTGTCGCAAAAAGGAGTTTTTACTCCGTCCTCACGGCAGCCCTCGCAATTTATCATTTCCGGGGTAATTTCAACGCCGTTCAAATTACTCCAAAGCTTTGCAACCTTTTCCCTCAACGCTTTATCGTTATTAAGCGTAGCCGTCCTTGCGTCGCATTTCTCGCAATCAAGTCCGCAATATGCTATAAGTTTTTTCATTGGCAATCTCCCTGTTACATAGGCTTTAAATTTTTGTTAAGCCTATCCACTATCCACGCAATTCTTTTCTCCCGCCCTGCGTCCGTCTTTGCGTCGAAATATGCGCGGGTGTAGGTTTTCTTGACGGATAACGGCATAGCCTGAAAATTCGTGTAAGCAGGTTCGTACGCTTTGATTAGTTCGGAGAGAAAGGCTATCTCTTCCTCGCCAAGCGCCATTAAATCAGGTGCGTCCCACTGACCGTTCCTTTTGGCTTCCTCTATCTTCTCTCTGCCGAAAGTCGTCATAAGCCCGCGCTCTTCAAGGCTTTTTACAAGCGCTTTATTTTTATCCGACCACTTACTTTTTGCCCTGCGCTTGGAAAAATATTTTTTATAAGTTTTGTCGTCCAAGCTTTGCATTTGCCCGTCTATCCAACCGAAGCATAAAGCTTCTTCAAGTGCTTCGTCCGCTTTTATAGTTTTCGGACCACCCGTCTTTCCGAATAAAAGCCAAACGCCGTCAGTAGATAGACAATTGTCGTTAAGCCACCGTCTGAATTCTTCTCTGGTTGCAAAAGTAAGTAATTCGTTCATATCGTTATTATACCATGTACACTAAACGTAAGCAAGTGGGTTTTGCATTTAAATAAAAAGCGGCGGAGCGTTCACGCTCCGCCGCTTACTATTCTATTAGATTTTGTCCAAGGGGTCAACTACGCTGGTGTAGCTCGTGTTGATTACGGGGGACATATTCTTGTATTCCTTAACGCCCGTACCTGCGGGGATAAGCTTACCGATAATTACGTTCTCTTTAAGACCGATAAGCGGATCAACCTTGTTCTTTATTGCTGCGTCGGTAAGTACCCTTGCGGTTTCCTGGAAGGACGCTGCGGACAAGAAGCTGTCGGTTGAGAGCGCCGCTTTGGTGATACCTAAAAGTACACGCTTCTGAAGTGCGGGAGTTCCGCCGTTTTCGATAGCGGTTTGGTTCTCTTCCTCAACGGTGAACATATCGACCGTTTCGCCGGGAAGAAGGTTGGTCGAGCCTGCGCTTTCAATTCTTACCTTTCTGAGCATCTGGCGAACGATAATTTCAACGTGTTTATCGTTGATGTCAACGCCTTGTGAACGATAAACGGACTGAACTTGTTCAAGGATATAGTCCTGAACGCCCTTTACGCCCGATACCCTTAAAATGTCCTGAGGATATACCGAGCCTGCGTTTAATACCGTGCCGGGCTGAACGGTGTCGCCCGTCTTTACGTGAAGCTCTGCATTGAAGGGCAACGAGTACTCCTTCTTCACTTCCTTGGTTACGGGGTCGCGTACGATTACGTGCTTTAAGTTGTCTTTATCGTCGATAGCAACTACGCCAGAAACTTCGCAAAGGGTTGCACAACCCTTGGGTTTACGCGCCTCGAAAAGCTCTTCTACACGGGGAAGACCTTGGGTAATGTCGCCCGTAGCCGCGATACCGCCCGTATGGAAGGTACGCATGGTAAGCTGGGTACCGGGCTCGCCGATGGACTGAGCCGCGATAACGCCGACTGCTTCGCCCGCCTGAACGGGTGAGTTTGTTGCCATGTTCTTGCCGTAGCACTTTGCACACACGCCGAAACGCGAGTTGCAGGTGAATACCGAACGGATAGAAACTTCTTCAATGCCCGCCGCGATAACTTCTTTTGCGAGCGCGTCGGTTACGAAGCCGTTTTGAGGAACGATAACGTTGCCGTTTTTATCCTTGACGTCTTCGGAAACAAATCTGCCTTGAATTCTGTCCTCTAAGCCTTCGATAACTTCGCCGTTGGGTCCGATAATTGCCCTTACGACCATACCGCGGGGTTTCTTCATACCCGCCATACAGTCGTCTTCACGGACGATAACGTCCTGAGAGACGTCGACGAGCCTACGGGTTAAGTAACCCGAGTCTGCCGTCTTTAACGCCGTATCGGCAAGACCTTTACGACCGCCGTGCGACGAAATGAAGTATTCGAGAACGGAAAGACCTTGACGGAAGCACGACTTAACGGGTACTTCTATCTTTTTACCTTGGGGGTTAACCATTAGACCACGCATACCCGAAAGCTGTTTCATCTGGTCGATGGAACCACGGGCACCCGAGTTTGCCATCATCCAAATAGGATTGAACTTGTCGAGTGATTTCTTTAATGCGTCGGTAACCTTGTCGGTTGCTTCGTCCCACGCGTTGATAACCGCGTTGTAACGCTCTTCCTCGCGAAGAAGTCCGCGCTGGTACTTCTTTTCGATTTTGATGACGTTAGCTTCGGTTTCAGCAACGATAGCCTTCTTCGCTTCGGGAATGTGCATATCGAATACAGAAGTGGTGATAGCGCCGACGGTTGAGTACTTGTAGCCGAGGGTCTTGATTTTATCGAGAATGTCTGCCGCCCTGGGTGCGCCGCCGGTTTTGAAGCAACGCTCAACGATTTTGCCGAGCTGCTTTTTGCCGACTGCAACCGCACTGCCGAGGAACTCGTACGAAATTTCGTATTTGAGATAATCTTCGGGTTTTTCGCGGTTTACGAAACCCAGATCTTGGGGCATATTGCTGTTGAAGATAATTCTACCGACGGAGGTTTTAACTCTGCCCGTAACGGTCTGACCGTTGTAGGGAGAATTTTCGTCGTTGATGGTAACCGTTCTGCGGACGTAAATTTCGTCCTGCATATGGATAAGCTTGAGCTGGTAGGCAATCATAGCCTCGTCTTCGGAGATATACGCGTTTGCAATATACTTCTCCGCGCCCGCTTCGTTCGCTTCGCACTCGTAATATCTGTCGCCCGAGTAACGGTAGTACTTGCCTTCCTCACGCCTTAAAATGGTGAGGTAGTAAGCACCCATAACCATATCCTGCGAGGGCTGCATAACGGGCTTGCCGTCGGACAACTTCAAGATATTGTTGGAGGAAAGCATTAAATACCTTGCCTCTGCTTGGGCTTCAACCGAAAGGGGTACGTGCACTGCCATCTGGTCGCCGTCGAAGTCGGCGTTGAACGCGGTACATACCAAGGGGTGAATTTTAATTGCTCTACCCTCGATAAGCACGGGTTCAAAAGCCTGAATGGAAAGTCTGTGCAAGGTAGGCGCACGGTTCAAAAGAACGGGGTGCTCCTTTATAACCTCTTCCAAAACGTCCCATACGAAGGGCTTAGCCTTTTCAACGGTACGCTTTGCGCTCTTAATATTGTGGCACTGACCGCTTTCAACGAGCTTTTTCATAACGAAGGGTTTGAAAAGCTCGATAGCCATTTCCTTGGGAAGTCCGCACTGGTAGAGCTTGAGTTCGGGACCTACGACGATAACCGAACGGCCCGAATAGTCGACACGCTTACCGAGAAGGTTTTGACGGAAACGACCCTGCTTACCGCGGAGCATACCGGAGAGAGATTTAAGCTCCCTGTTCGAAGGACCCGAAAGCGCCTTGCCGCGCCTGCCGTTGTCGATAAGTGCGTCAACGGCTTCCTGGAGCATACGCTTTTCGTTCTTGACAATCATATCGGGTGCGCCGAGTTCAATCATTCTCTTCAAACGGTTGTTACGGTTGATAACGCGCCTGTACAAATCGTTTAAGTCGGACGATGCAAATCTGCCGCCGTCAAGCTGAACCATGGGACGGAGTTCGGGGGGAAGCACGGGAAGGACGGTTAAAATCATCCACTCGGGACGGTTGCCACTCTTTCTGAACGCTTCGAGAATTTCTATCCTCTTTACAGCCTTAACACGCTTTTGGCTTGCGTTGCTGCTGTCAATGATTTTCTTGGTTTCTTCGCATTCTTTTTCAAGGTCGACTGCCATTAAAAGCTCGCGGATTGCTTCCGCGCCCATTCCGACCTTTAAGCCGGTAACGTCGCTGTCACCGTACTTTTCTTCGATTTCGCGAAGCTCTTTATCGTTTATAACCTGCTTGTATTCAAGGGTCTTGATCGTGCCGGGGTCGATAACGACGTAAGCCGCAAAGTAAATAACTTGTTCAAGCGCCTTAGGGCTCATATCGAGGATAAGACCGATACGCGAAGGAACGCCGCGGAAGTACCAAATGTGGGATACGGGAGCTGCAAGCTCGATATGTCCCATTCTTTCGCGTCTTACTTTTGCGCGGGTTACTTCAACGCCGCACCTTTCGCAGGTTATGCCCTTGTAACGGATACGCTTGTACTTTCCGCAGTGGCACTCCCAGTCCTTCATGGGTCCGAAGATACGCTCGCAGAAAAGTCCGTCCTTTTCGGGTTTTTGCGTTCTGTAGTTTATGGTTTCGGGCTTGGTTACCTCGCCCTTGGAAAGTTCCCTGATTTTTTCGGGGGAAGCTACGCTGATTTTTATAGAGTTAAAATCGTTTAATTCAAACATGTTTGACCTCCCTTACTCCTCGTCCTTATCGTCTTCATCCTCGTCAAAGAGGGTGAACTTGTCGCCGAGGTCATCGTCGTCGCCGAAGTCGTCCATATCGTCACCGTCGCCGAACAGCTCCTTGGAAGTGAAGTCGTCCTCGTCGTTGTCGAATATCGAGATAGGCTCGTCAAGGTCTTCCTCAACTTCGCCGCCGCCGATAATATCGAACTCGGTTTCGGGAATGCTGTCTTCCGCTTCCTGAGCCTCACGCGCCTTAGCGGTGGGAATAACGTCATCGTCGTCGTCAAGCTCGCGAATGATAAGCTCTTCACCGTTTTCGGTGAGTACTTTGATATCGAGAGCCAAGGACTGCAATTCTTTCAAAAGGACTTTGAACGCTTCGGGAATGCCGGGCTCTGAAATGTTGTTGCCCTTAACGATACTTTCGTAAGTCTTTACACGGCCTACGA
>CAMWQS010000054.1 GCA_947176485.1 uncultured Clostridia bacterium
TGATCGCTTTCCACCTTATGTATCAAGACAAGATTTCTATTTTATTTACTTTTTCAATTTTTCGGGTACTTCCACTTGGGGGATATGAGACAGGTCGTTTTTGACCCCTTCGAACTGCTTTTTTATGCTTGACTTAATTTTTTGCGCAGCCTTCTTTTCTTCCTCGGTTTCCTCCTTAAAAGGCACCTCGAAGATAAGCGACTCGTACGGTCTTAAATCAAATTTCAATTTGTATTTTCTGCCGTCGCAAAGCTCCTCTATAGCGTCGATTTCGACTAGGTTATCCTCGGAATAGGTTGTGAAAATCCGTTTATACTTACCCGCAACGGGCGCGCCGACGCCCATATCCTTTCTGTAAACGGGCGCAAAGTTGCACACGAAGATAAGCGCGTTGTTATAGTTCCACGGGTTGCGCCTTATAAAGGTGAAAATGTTCCTATTATAGTCGCCGCTGTTTATCCACTCGCAGGTAACGGGCCCGCCGCAGTCGTTATGCAGAACGGGACGCTCCTTATACAAATGCAAAAGCGTACGGTAGCAGTTCATTACGTCGCGGTGCCCCTCGTCGTCGCAAAGCCACCAGTCAAGCCCCGTCTTAAAGTTCCACTCGCTTTCCTGCGCAAAGTCCTGACCCATAAAAAGCAGCTTTTTGCCGGGGTGCCCCATCATCATTGTATAGCAAGTTTTAAGGCTGCCCATCTTATCCATCTTGTTGCCCACTTGCTTGTTTATCATACTGCCCTTGCCGTAAACGACCTCGTCGTGCGACAGTACGAGCATATAATTTTCGTTAAACGCGTACTCGAAGGTGTGCGTCATTAAATGGTGATGGTACGGTCTGAAAATGGGGTCGGTGTTGTAGTACTTTATTCCGTCGTTCATCCAGCCCATATTCCACTTTAAGCCGAACCCGAAACCGCCGTCCTTCGCGGGCTTGGTTACGCCTGCAATAATCGAGCTATCCTCCGCTATAAGGAACGCGTCCGTCTTTTGCCTTAACACGCTGTTAAGGTGGCGGAAAAACTCGAAGCTTTCCAAATTCTCGTTGCCGCCGTACACGTTGGGGCGGTACTGCTCCCGCCCGAAGCTGTTATATAACAGAGCCGCAACCGCGTCCGCCCTTAACGCGTCGATATGGTATTTTTCAACCCAAAAGAACGCCGAGGCGATTAGGAAGTTGGAAACTTCTTTTTTGCCCAAATCGAAGGCTTTGGTGCCCCATTCTGGATATTCTGCGCGCAAGGGGTCGGCGTACTCGTAAAGGGGCGTACCGTCGAAGTTTGCAAGCCCCCAATCGTCCTTGGGGAAGTGCGCAGGCACCCAGTCCAAAATTACGCCTATACCGTTTTTGTGCATATGGTCGACGAAGTACATAAAGTCCTCGGGCGAGCCGTAGCGCGCCGTCGGGCAGAAGTAACCCGTAACCTGATACCCCCAGCTCGGGTCGAAGGGGTACTCGCATATACCCATAAGCTCGATATGCGTATAACCCATATAATTCATATATTCGGCAAGCTCGTGAGCAAGGCGGCGGTAATCGAAGAACTGGTCCTCGTCCCACTTGGATAAATCTTTTTTCCAGCTGCCGAGGTGCACCTCGTACACAGCCATAGGCTTTTCAAGGAAGTTTTCGCCCTTCTTTTCCTTACGCCACTTCTCGTCGCCCCACTTGTAATTGTCAAGATTGGTTACGACGGAGGCGTTTGCGGGGCGTTTTTCGGAGCCGTATGCGTACGGGTCAATCTTGTACACCTCGCTGCCGTCTGCGCGCACGACGAGGTATTTGTACTTAACCCCCTCGCACATACCGGGCACGAACAGCTCCCACATGGCGTCGTCTACCTTCGTCATGGTATCAGCCCAAGGCGTCCAACCGTTGCCGTCCGAAACTACGCAAACGGCTTTTGCGTTGGGTGCCCACAAAACGAATTGAACGCCGCGCACGCCGTCAACCTCACGGATATGCGCGCCCATCTTATTGTACAGCTCGTAATGAGTGCCGTGATGGAACAGATACCTGTCCAAATCCCCGAAAAATTTCTCCATAAATTCCCCCAAATAAATTAATCTTCTTTAAAAGAATAATAATACACCGCCCCGCTATTTTCCGGTAGCGTTACGAACAACCTGCCGTGCTTGACCTCGCTGACCTCCTCGCGCTCGTCGTAGCCCCAGCCGCTCGATAAAAACTTCCTCGTCATCTTTGCGCCGCCGTGCGGAACGCCAAGCTCCCAAACGGGCACCGTCAAGGAAATTTCTCCGTCGTTGCAGTTTATAATCACCACGCAGCACTCGTTTTGGTCAAATCTGCCGTAGGCGATATATCCGTTGCCCGCATCAAGCCGTTTTAAGCTGCCCATTTTAAGGCAAGGCACGCGCTTCCTCAACGCGATTGCCCGCTTGTGGAATTCGATTAATTCCAAATCCTCACTGCCCCACGGGTAGGTTCTGCGGCTGTCGGGGTCGGTCCAACCCACTTGCCCCGCCTCGTCCGCGTAGTAGATACCGGGCGAGCCAACCCAAGTCATTTGAATAAGCACCGCAAGCTGCATAACGCGCTTGTCGATATTGTAACCCGCCTCGTGCGGGCCCTTCGTTTTGGTGGTGCCGACCGTCCTGTTCGTGCGGGTCAAAAAGCGCGAATGGTCGTGGTTTGAAAGCTGATTCAAAGCCGAGTCCAACGCGGGGCGCGGGAACTTTGACATAGCCTTGAACATACTGTCGAAGAACAGCTTGCCGTCCCTCAGCTTGCCACCGTCGAACGCTTCACTGTGCTTTTCCATACCTGTCAAAAACCAAGTTACGGGCTCCATAAACGCGTCGTAGTTCATAACCGAGTCCCACTCGTTTCCGCCGAACCAGCTCTCGGGCGAGCCGTAGTGTTCGGCAAAGATAAACGCCTCGGGGTTAGCCTGCCGCACTCGGGCGCGGAACTTCTGCCAAAACTTGTGGTTATACGCGGGGCTGTGCCCCAAGTCCGCCGCCACGTCAAGCCGCCAACCGTCAACGCCGTAGGGCTCCGAAACCCACTTCGCGCCCAAATTCAAGATATATTCTTCAAGCTGCTGGCTCTTTTCATAGTTGAGCTTGGGCAAGGTCGGGAAGCCCCACCAGCCCTCGTATTCGCTGTGCGCCTCGTTGGGTTTTTTAAATTTGAAGTAGCTTCTGTACGGGCTCTTTGCGGACTGAAACGCGCCTTCTTCGTAGCCCTCTTTGTTCAAATAAATGCCCTCTCTGTCCAGCCATTTATTGAACGAACCGCAGTGGTTGAACACGCCGTCTATTACCACCTTCATTCCTCTGGAATGAATTTCCTTAACGAGCTCGGCAAAATAGGCGTTGCTCTTTTCAAGGTTTTTCTTCGAGGTGGTGCGCTTAATGTACTTGGGCGCGTAGCCGTTGTGCGTTTCCCAGTGCTGCATAGCGTGCTGAACGTCGTCCTTGATAACGGCAAGGTGCGGGTCAATATAATCGTAGTCCTGTGTGTCGTACTTGTGGTTCGAGGGCGAAACGAAAATCGGGTTGAAATAAATCGCCTTGACGCCCAGCTCTTGCAAATAGTCAAGCTTTTCCCTAACCCCTTGCAAATCGCCGCCGTAAAAGCAGTTTACGTCAAGGCTGTCGGGGAATTTGTACCATTCGCGTATGCGGCGTGAGTGCCCGCCCGTGTAAAAATACTCGTTATCTTCGACGTCGTTGTCGGGGTTGCCGTTGCAAAAGCGGTCGGGGAAAATCTGATAAAACACCGTGCCCTTAGCCCAATCGGGAACTTTGAAGTTCGGCACGAAGGAAAAGTCGTACTCCGCTTGAATATTTTCTACGCAGCCCAAACGGTTATAGTAAATTATATCGTCCTCGTCCTCGGCGCAGAAGTGATAGCTGACCTCTTTTTGCGTGCACTTAAAGGAAAATTTGTAATAGTCGAAATGCTCGTCGGTTTTAAACTTCACCATCTTGTGGCGAATACCGTTGATAACCGCCGACACCTGCAACGCGTCGTTTGCAAGCGTCCTGAATATTAGCGTAACCGTATCGCCGGTAACGGGCTCGTAAGGCGTTTTAAATTGTACCGTTTCGTCGGCGAAAAGTGCGTTTCTGTTAATCATTTTCAAGTCCCTATAATAAGCCGATATTTCAAAAAAAATTATAACACGGCGCAGTATTAAAGTCAATAGCCGCCCGCGCAAAATGCGCGGGCGGCTTTATCGTTTTAAACTTCTCTGCCAAGAATAAAATCAACGGAACAATCAAAATACTTTGCAAGCCTTACTAAACTTTCAGCCGTCGGCTCGTATTTACCTTTATGCCAATTGTTGACTGCCATTTCTGATAAGCCCGTATCTTTTTCAAGTCGGTATTTTGATATCTGAAAATGTTTCAATAAAAAACTTAACTGCTCGTTAAATGGCGGACGCTGTTTAAAAGACCTATCGTCTAATATATCCGTCAAGCCCAAAAGATAATCAGTAGTGCAATTAAAATAGTCGGCTAATTTCACTAAGGTATTTGCTGCCGGCATTCTCACAGCACGCACATATTTAGAAATTTCTGATTGCTCAATATTCAATTTATTTGCAAGTGCAGAGTTGTTAAGCTCTTGCTCCTCCATTAAATCTTTTAGCCTCTCAGACAGTTTCGACAAAATATCCATAAAATAGTGTCCCCTCGACAAAAAATTATCCCACAGTCTGAACCAATTTGCTTGCTGTTGGTCTACTCGTAGGGGTATAATATAAGTACACTTATTATGCGCACAAGGTGAAAAAAATTAAAGGAGTACTATTATGGACGAAATAGAAGAAAAATTAAAGAAACTTGCTAATGAAGTAACACTACGAGAGCCGCCGATTGCGGCAAAAGAATTGCTTGAAGAAATCTTCCCGCTTTTGAAAGAACATTTTGAAGGTGAAATGGTTTGTACCGGCAGAGCAATTAATTATATTATGCCAAACGGGCAAGAGTTTATTATTACGGCAAGGCGTCTTAGTTAAAGTGAAACGCCGACGGAAAAGATTTCCGTCGGCGTTTTAATTTGAATTGACAAAAATTGTCACAAGTTATCATTACGTGAATATATTCATTTAATATTGACTTTAAATTTACGGTATGTTATATTTTATTTGCTAATATACTAATACGCAAGGATATTTATGAACTTAAAGAAAAAAACTAAAAACGGGAACGAAGTTCCCGAAGATATTGAAAAGGAAGGCACAACCCCCGCTACCGTAGAGAGTGCGGAAGTAGCCGAAAACGCCGAAATTGCCGCGGCGGCTGCCGCGGGCACGCTTGAAAACGGCGAAGAAGTACTTGCGCCCCAAGCGGCGGACGGCAAGCCCACCGTTTACGGCGATAAGGTTTTGACCAAAGCCCAGCAAAGAAAACGCTCTGTTTTAAGATGGGTTATTTTAATTTTCGGCATAGTAATGATGTCTTGCAGCGTCTACTTCTTCCAGACGCCCAATAACATTACCTTGGGCGGCATCGCGGGTATTGCGGTAATTATAAACGGCTTTTTGCCCGAGGCGGTTGCCGCAGTATTAACGCAAGGCGTTATTATGGCGATAATCAATATCCTATTGCTTATTATAGGGCTTATAATTCTCGGCAAGCAGTGCACCATAAGAACGGTTTTTTGCTCGATATTCTATACGGCGTTTATCTGGATATTCGAATACTTCGATATTATAGGCTTAATAAACACCGCCGTCGGCAGAGAGGGAATTAGAACCCTTTCCGACCAACCCCTTTTGGAGCTCGTTTACGCAATTCTTCTTTTCGGTATCGGCGGCGCGCTGGTATTCAACTGCGGCTCGTCCTCGGGCGGTACCGATATTATCGCGCTTATTTTAAAGAAGTTTACGAACATAAACGTCGGTATGGCACTTATGATTATCGATATGATAGTCGTATGCATCTCCTTCTACACCTTCGGCAGCGTTGAGGCGGGGCTTTTCTCCGTGCTCGGTTTATTCACAAAGTCCTTCCTTTTGGACGGCGTAATCGAAAGCATAGGCAAGACGAAGTACCTTACCATTATCACCGAAAACCCCGACGAAATTGCGAAATACATATTGACGGTTATAAACCACGGCTATACTATGTACGACGCGGAGGGCGGCTACACGCACAAGAAAAAGAAGGTTTTGGTTACCGTGTGCAAGCGCAGTGAAGCGTTGAAAATCAAGATGAAAATACATCAGGAAGACCCCACCTCCTTCGTAATTATTACCGACGCAAACGAAATTTTGGGCAAGGGCTTCGGCGGAACTTTACTGTAACGGGCACGTACGATAAGCGGGAAATATGATAAAGAAAAAAAACGAAAGTGAATTGAATACCGTCGAAAGAAAGAAAAAGGTAAAAGGCACCGTATTAGAATGGGTTATGATTAACCTCGGCGTTCTGATGCTTGCGTTTGGGGTATTCCTTTTCAAGGGTCCCAACAACTTTGCAACGGGCGGCGTAAGCGGTATAACCATAATTATCAGTAAATACGTTACCCCCCTCGTACCCTTCCTTACGCAGTCCGTTTTGAACTTCATTTTGAACGGCGTACTGCTTATTATCGGCTTTATCTTCCTCGGCAAGGGCTGCACGTTTAAAACGGCGTATTGCAGCTTGACGTACACGCTTGAAATGTACGCCATGCAATGGATATTCTTGGCTTGCGGGATAGAGATTTCTTCTGGGCACACTTTGACGAACGAAAAGTTCCTTGAATTCGTCTACGCAATGCTTTTAACGGGCATAGGCAGCGCAATACTTTTCAACTGCCGCGCATCGTCGGGCGGAACGGATATCGTTGCGTTGATTATAAAAAAATACGCCAAGCTCGATATCGGCAAGGCGATGGTCGTAACCGACTTAATTATAGCTTGCTCCACCTTCTTCGTATTCGATATCACCACGGGGCTTTTCTCAATCCTCGGCTTGTTCTTCAAGTCCTTCCTCGTTGACGGTGTAATCGAAAGCATAGGCAAGAGTAAATTCGTAACGATTATAACCTCCTCACCCGAGCTTATAACGCCGTATATCATAGAAGGTTTGCACAGAAGCTACACCTCGTACAAGGCGACGGGCGGATACACGGGCGAAGAAAAGACGGTGCTTTTAACCGTCTGCAACCGCAGGGAAGCCGTAAGGCTTAAACTGAAAATCAACGCCGCCGACCCCACCGCCTTCGTAATTTTGACCGACACCAACGAAATTTTAGGCAAGGGCTTCCGCGCCTCTTTCTAAACACAACGCATAATAAATTAACCCCCGCGCCATTCGGCGCGGGGGTTTTTGATTTTCTTTTACAAATTTTTAATTGCGTCAATCGGTTTTAACTTTATTATCTTTCTTATAGGGAGCAAAGCGGCAATCAGCAGCAACCCGAAAGAAGCTATAATAAGGGTTATCACGGTAAAAATATCGACCCTCAACAGCGGAGCAGTCAAAGTAATTGCCGCGCTGAAAAATTTGTTAAAAAGCGCCGACGCAACGACGATTGCAGCCACGTTAAATACGAAAGTTACCGCCGCAATTAAAAGCGCTTCTATCAAAAATATTTTGGTTAAGTCCCTGTTAGTTGCGCCAAGTGCAGATAGAATACCTATTTCTTTTTTACGGTTCATAATGCTAAAAGAAATCAGGTTCATTACAAGCAGCAATAAAATTAAGGACAGTACCGTTGCAATCGTCAGGAATATTATTTTAAAAACTACGATTTTCGATTCGAAACCGTACACAAACCTTGCACAATGCGGTTCGTAGCCCCTTAATTTACCGCCCGCATACTCGACGTATCCGTCGTGTTTATTCCTGAAATCTACGAGGAACTTTTGCAGATTTTGAACACTTGCAACCTCTACGAAATAAATCTGCGGATTTAAAGCAGTATTTATTTTGTTGCGCGCCCTTTTACCGGCGACGAAGGTTGGCGTAGATATCGTGTTGTTGGCACCGCAAAAACCTATCCCCACAATCTTCAATTCACCTGCATCGCATAACAGAGCACCCGTCTCGTAATTATATAGCTTAAAGGAAAAGCTCTGCCCTATGTGCTGAGGTATACTTATTACTTCGGATAAATCGGATTTCACGTAATCCCACTTGGCACCTACGCGAAACAGTTTTTCGTACATTTCGTAGGACAGCACGATTTCATCGTCGGCAAGCGTTACGTCGTCATAGTCTTGTAGTCCTTGTGCCGTCAATATTTTGCCGCCGGACGCTACGTAGACGAGGTCGTTTTGCGAGTGAAACGCCTGTGAATATTTCACGTTGCCGAATTCAAGCGTAACGTCGGGATTATCGGGAATATAGTTCTGGTTGGTGGAATAGATTTCTGTACCGATAAAGCTTTCTTTTGCAAAATAAGAGGGAAACGCCGCACCTTCCGCAAAGATATCGTACTTAGTTACGTCAATCACGCCGGCAACCGTGTAGTACACCCGATTATACAGTCCTCTGCCTATTTTTTTACCGACGTAAAATTCGTAAGGGTACTTTTCTAATATTCTGACCTCTTCGCCGTCAATTATAACGTAAGCTTCATCCCAACGGCAAAAGTCATCCAGTCCGATCGTTGTCAGATAAAAAGAATTATCATCGAGTTCAAGCGCGTCTCCGATAAAAGTCAGCCCCATATCCAAAATATGCTGCTTCCCTTCAACGAAACCGTTTTTAATATAATCAGTGTTATTTTCTATATATTCTGCCGTAGAATCAGGCATAAATTTATAGGAACTGAAATTTAAGCCGTCTGCTTTACCTTGTGTGAGCTTCATATGCTCGATATCGTTATCGGTTACAAGCTTGGCAATAGTTTTTTCCGTAGAAAAGCTTAAAAGAACCTGCGTCAGCAAAATTGCGAAAATCGTAAAAATTGCAAGCAGGATTACGCTTACGGTTTTTACTTTGCGTTGCGCCAGATTTTTTGCCCCCATTTTGAAGCAAACGGCGTTTGATAGGCTCGTCCTTTTAGAAGAAAAGACTTGCTCTTCCTCCGCGCCTGCGGGCTGCTTGCCGCTGTCGGATATAATTTTTCCGTCGGCAATTTCTATAATTCTGTCACCGTACTTTTCCGCACTTTCCCTATCGTGCGTAACCACGATAACCAATTTGGTTTTTGCCAAGTCTTTTAAAATATTCCAGATGCTTTCGCCCGTGCCGCTGTCAAGGTTGCCCGTAGGCTCGTCGGCAAGAATTATCTTACTGTCTTTAACTATTGCGCGGGCAATGGCAACCCTCTGTTTTTCGCCGCCCGAAAGCTCGTCGATTTTCCTCGTAAGGTAATCGGCGGAAAGCCCGACCGACTGCAAGGCGGCAGTAACCTTGTCGGATACCTCCGTTTCTTTCGATAGCCTTAGCGCAAGCGCAACGTTGCCCGCAACGTCAAAATCGTTTAAAAGATTAAACTCCTGAAACACGAAACCGACGTAACGGTTACGGTAATTATCGTAGTCGGCTTGTTTAAAATCGGCAAAGCTTTGGTTGGCGACGAATATTTCACCGTCGGTTGCACCGTCTATTCCGCCCAAAATATTTAAAAGGGTAGATTTACCGCTTCCGCTTTTGCCGAGAATAAAAACGAGCCCTTTATCCTTGATTTCAAGATTAATATCTTTTAGGGCTTCAACCTTTTGCTTGCCCTTTGATATATAAGTTTTACTTACGCCTTTCAGTTTTAGCATTTTTATTGCCCTTAATTTTTTTGTAAATTAAAAAGGAGCAGCCTTGGGTTGCTCCTTTTCGTTTTTTTCTTTTATTCCCTACGGGAATTATCGTAATTGCGCAGGGAGCTTAAAGTTTGATTTGCGATGCGTTTATCTCACGCAAAAGCATTTAAGATACTTGATTAAACCGAAGGTTTATTAACCAAATCAACTGCGGCTTTGGTCTTTGCCTCGATTTCCTCGGGCGTGCCGTTCATCATCCAGCTGCCGCCGCAAGCGATAATTTTATCGTATGCAAGGTATTCGAG
>CAMWQS010000055.1 GCA_947176485.1 uncultured Clostridia bacterium
TTTCAAGCGAGGACGCAAACAAGACGATAATACGCCATGCAACTTGTTCGGGCGGCGGAACGGCAACCTGCGCTCAAAAAGCGGTGTGTAGTACTTGCGGTAATGAATATGGCGATTTCGGCGACCATAGATTTACGGCGTGGGCATACGACGGAACAAATCATTGGCACAAATGTATTAACTGCGGAGAATCGCAGGGCGACGAGGCTGCTCACAGCGGAACGGATGACGGCGACTGTACTACTGCTGTAACCTGTTCTTGCGGCTATGAGATAAAAGCGGCGGAAACCGCACACGATATAATTACGCACGGGGCAAAACAACCTACTTGTACGGAAAAAGGCTGGGAAGCATACGAGGGGTGTTCACGTTGCGACTATGCAACGGATAAGGTTGAAATACCCGCTACCGGGCACACGCTTGCGCACCACGAGACGGTGGCGGCAACCGAGGAAAAGGAAGGCAATTCCGAGTACTGGTCTTGCGACGAGTGCGACAAGTATTTCTCGGACGAGGCGGGCGAAAACGAAATTACCGATAAAACGAGCGTGGTAATATCCAAGCTTACGCCCGAAACACCCGCACCCGATAATAACGGAAGCGACAAAACGCCTTCTGCACCCGCGGAAGAAAACAAGTCGTATTGGTGGCTGTTCTTGCTGCTTATTCCGATAGCTATCGGCGTAGGCGGGGTAACGCTGGGTTTGTACGAATATAAAAAGCAAAAAGAAAATAACAATTAAGCAAAAAAGCCGCTGCCTTCGGGCGGCGGCTTTTTCATTGACATAAATTCTGCCGTTTGTTACAATAATAAATAATAATCTCTATACTTAGGAGAAAATTTTATGGCTGATAATAATCAGAACAACGAGCAGACGAACGAGCCCGCAACCGAACAGGTGCAAGAGGCGGAAGTAAAGCCCGCAACCGAGCAGACGGCGGAGCAAGCAACCAAGCCCGCAACGGAAAAGAAAAAGCTTGACAAAAGGTCGATAATAACCATAATCGTGGCTATTATAGGCTTTCTTGCAATTTTGTTCGGGGTGCTTGCCGCGTGCGGCGTGTTCGGCAGATGCACGCCCGAGGATAATACCGCCCAAATCACCATTACGATTGAAGTGAACGGCGGCACGGGCAATTATAACGATATAACTTTCGTGCTGGACGAAAACAACAGCTACACCTTTACCGACGAAGAAAAAGCGGCAATAAGGGACGCGTTAAAGCGCGACGGCTACGAATTAAAGGGTTTAAGCACTACCCCCGACGGCGAAGGCGGTTGGACTATTACTATTCCCGAGGACGCCGAAAGCCCCGTAAAAATTTACGCAATTTGGGAGAAGAAGGAACCCCTTCCGCCCGTAGATACGTATACTATCACTTTTGATATGCACGGACGCGGAACGAAGCCCGCAGATATTACGGAAGCGACGGCGTTGCCCGCAGAATTGCCTACGGTGGCAGACGTGGACAGCTACGGGTTTGTCGGTTGGTATCTGGACGAAGAATACGAAACGGCGGCGACGGCGGGCGCAACTATCAGCGCGAACACGACCCTTCACGCAAAATGGGAGGCAATTTTCAAGTTTAGGGAACACGGCGTAATTGGTAGTGGCGTCGTAACCAATGGCTACGTAATTGCGGGCTTCACCGAGTACGGTAACAGTTTAAATTTAACAGAAATTACGATACCAACCGCTATTGACGGTATTGAAGTAACTATTATAGACTCGGTGGCATTTAAAGATTGCACGAGTTTAATAAGCGTAACCATACCCGACAGTGTAACGGATATAGGTCAAGAGGCATTTGCCCTTTGCACGAATTTAGAAAGCGTAACTTTGCCCAACGGTTTATTGATTATAGAACGAAACTTATTTTCACAATGCACGAATTTAGAAAGTATAACTATACCAAGCAGCGTAACGGGTATAAAAGAAGGTGCATTTCATGATTGCACGAGTTTAACAAGCATAAAAATTCCGAGCGGTGTAACGAGGATAGAAGAGTCTACGTTTCATGGTTGCACAAGCTTAACGAGTGTGGTTATACCCGAAGGTGTAGTGGATATAAGAAATGGTGCATTTGACACTTGCACGAGTTTAGAAAAAGTTTACTACGGGGGTGCAAACCGCGAAGCTTGGGGGAATATTTCACACTACGGCGGTAACCACATAGACGATACCTACATTTTAACCGAAGACAAAGTATATTACTATTCTGAAAACGAGCCGACTGTTGAAGGCAAATTCTGGCACTACGTAGACGAGGAGCCTACGGTTTATATTTGCAACGACTATTTGGTAAAAATATTCGAGCACGATGAAAATACGCTTACGGGCTTGACCGAGTACGGCAAAACTTTATCCCTTATCGCTATTCCCACCGTCCTTGACGGCAAGCAAATAACGGGCATAGGGAATAGAGCGTTTGAAAATAACCAAACGATGACGAGCGTAGTTATTCCGGATACCGTAACGGATATAGGAACGGGTGCATTTAGCGGCTGCACAGGTTTAACAAGTATAAAAATACCGGACGGCGTAACGAGTATAACCCACGACGTATTTTCTCAGTGCAGTGGTTTAAAAACTATAATAATACCGAAAAGTGTAAAGAGCATAGGGATAGGTGCTTTTTACGGTTGCACTTTAACAGCCGTTTATTATAAGGGGACGGCTGGCGATTGGAATGGCGTTTCCGTTAATAACAGTGCCGTCATCAACGGCAACTTAACCCGCGAAATAGTATACTTTTATTCCGAAACAATGCCGATGATAAGCGGCAATTATTGGCACTACGTTAACGGCGTGCCCGTGCAGTGGGAGGTATTGCCAGCCGAAGGCATTTTCACTTACAGCAACAGCGGCATGATTACGGGCTTGACCCAAGCCGCAAAAGAATTAAATTTAACCCAAATTTTTATTCCGGGCACGATTGGCGGCGTGGCAGTTAGGAGAATAGATTATCGTGCATTTTACAATTGCAGTAATTTAGAAACTATAATCATACCCGATGGAATTGGGTTTATAGGGCAAGAAGCATTTTCCGGTTGCACGAGTTTAACAACCGTTTATTACGAAGACACGAGTGCTTATTGGGGGGAGATAGTCGTCGAAGACGGTAACGATTGCTTAACTAACGCAGAAATATATTATTATTCCTACATGCCGCCGGAAGATAATTCGGCCGGCAACTTCTGGCACTACGAAAACGGCGTGCCCACGCTTTGGGTCGGAAACGTATTTATCACCTATTACAACGGCGACGAGGTAGAGTATATATCGTACACGTTGGGCGAAGGTGAGTCGGGTATTGAAGAAAGAGTTTTACAAGCCGAGCCGGATGAAAAGTTTTTAGGTTGGTTTGCAAAAAACGCCGAAGAAGAATTTGACTTTTCAAGCGTAACTAAGGGTAATAACTACACGCTTTACGCCAAGTGGCACGACTTAATCGAGATAGACGGTGAAACCTTTGAAATTACGGATATCAACGGCGACGGGGACCTGGTGAAGCAGTTGTATTATGTCGAAGACGGATATGATAGCTTAGATTTGAGTGAACTATACTTGGATAAAACAGACGGCGGTAAGATTTATTTAGAAGATATAATAGACCAATTAACTATCGTTATCGAAAACGAAGACGGAAAAGACTTCTATAATCACGAGCCCGGTGTCTATGAAGTATCTATTACGTACGGTAAACATACTACGGTAAATTACTCTATTATGGTTGAGTACTCGGCGGAGTAAAAGGAAAATACAATAATCATATGCAAAAGGAAAATATGACCGCAAAAGCAGCTTTGGAAAGGTTTAAAGCGGGGAATGAAAATTATTTAAACGCAAAGACGGGTTCGGGCGATATTTCGCCCGAAATTCGTTTACGGACGAGCAAGTACGGACAAAAGCCGTACGCGGTTATAGTCAGCTGTTCGGATTCGAGGGTTATCCCCGAGTATATCTTTTCGGCGGGGCTGGGCGAGCTGTTCGTGGTGCGCGTTGCGGGCAACGTCATAGATAACCATCAGCTTGGCAGTATCGAGTACGCCGTGGAGCATTTGGGCTGTAAGCTTATAGTCGTGCTCGGGCACACGCAGTGCGGCGCGGTTGGCGCGGCAACGGGTAAGTGCGGCGGGTTCGTGGGGTTTATTACCGACGAAATCCGTCAAGCTATCGGCGAGGAGCGGGACACTGTTACGGCAAGTATTTTAAATATAAAAAGGAGCGTTTTAAAAATAGAACGGGCGTTGACTGCGGACGGCGTGCAAGTTTTGGGCGCGCTTTATAACACCGAAAGCGGAACCGTAGATTTCGATTTAAAAGGCGTGTGAAAATTTAAAAAACCTATTGCACGGGCAAAACCTAAGTGCTATAATTATTTTTACCGTGGATAAGGCGTTTTTACGACTGCGAAGATATTTACAGCACCGCAGATACGAAGTAAAGAGAATACATAAATCTTGGGTAGGGTTCGGCACCGGTTTAAGGGCGGTTTTAAGCGACCTTTTTATCGTTGCGCAGCTGAGCCTTATCGTCGCTTTGTACGCCTTGGCGTGTTGGTACGTGCCTATACTTTGGTACGTGTGCCTGGGGCTTACCGTAGTTTCTATCGTATACGTTTGGGTCGCCGAGCCGGACTTACAGTCGCGGGTGAGCTGGACGGTGCTTTTCGTTTTGTCCTGCGGGCTGGGCTTTTTTATTTACGCGCTTTCAAGGAAATCGATTTGCTACGGCTTTAAAAGGCTTAAGTATAATAAAATTGCAAAGAAGGTGCAGCCGCTATTCGGCGCGTTTAAGGTTCGCAAATGCTCGGCCGAGGTGAAAGCCGATTGCGAGTATTTGTACCGTGCGGGCGGGTTCGTATCCTATTCGCACACGGATTTGAAATATTACCCCTACGCAAAGGCGGCTATGGACAATATCATTGCCCGCATCGACGCCGCCGAAAAGTTCGTGTTTATGGAGTTCTTTATCCTTGCGGACGGCGTGTATCTGGACAGGCTTATTTCGGTGTTCAGGCGCAAGATTGCCGAAGGGGTAGAAATCAGGCTTATGTACGACGACGTGGGTTCGGCGGGCGTGCTTTCTTCCTCGGCAAAGAAAAGGATACGGCTTACGGGCGTAAAATTAAAAACTTTTACAAGGCTGTTTTCGCCCTTTTACTTCGGGCTTAATTACCGCGACCACAGAAAAATCGTGGTGGTGGACGGCAAGACGGGGTACGTAGGCGGGTTCAATATGATTGACGACTGCGCCAACCAACGCAAGATGGAAGGCATTTGGAAGGACAGCGGTGTGCGCCTTGACGGTGCGGCTGTGGACGGGCTTTCGCTGACCTTTATGCGGCACTGGGAGTTCGCCACCAACGAAAAGCTTGACTACACCAAATACATAGACAACTACGACAGGAGCTTGAACAAGTCGACCGTAGTGCCCTACGCGGGCGGGCCCGAGCTTAAAGAACCGATTTGCCGCAATATTTATATGCGGGTTATCGAAGGGGCGAAGGAAAAGCTGTATATGATGTCGCCCTATCTCGTGCCCGACAGCGTGATGACTAAGGCGATTATAGCGAAGGCGAAGGCGGGCGTGGACGTAAGGCTGGTTTTGCCGGGTGTGCCCGATTACAGGTATTTGTACCGCGTAACCCAAGCCAACGCAATTAAGCTTATTAAAAGCGGAGTTAAGGTATATTATTCGAGCGGGGAGTTCGTGCACAGTAAGATTATGCTTACCGAGCACTGCGCGACCGTGGGCTCGGTTAACCTTGATATGCGTGCGTTTTATCAGGAGTTCGATAACGGAGTTTATTCGGACGATAAGAATTTGATGGAAGCCGTTGAAAAGGACTTTGAAGAGGTCTTTGCACGCGGCGGACAGACTACCAATACCAAACAACGGTGGTATAACGCGGTTTTGGCGGCGTTTTTAAAACTGCTGTCGCCGCTGATGTAATAAGAGGTGAATTATGTTAGGAAATTTTACTTACTGCAACCCAACGAAGCTTTACTTCGGTAAAGACGCGTTAGACGGACTTAAAGGGGAGCTTAAAAAGTACGGCAAAAACATACTGCTCGTTTACGGAGGCGGCTCGATAAAGAAGAACGGCATTTACGATAAGGTTATTGCAATTTTATCGGAGTGCGGGAAGAAGGTTTACGAGGACGCGGGCGTTATGCCCAACCCCACTTACGAAAAGCTTTTGGAAGGCATTGCACGCGCCAAGAAGGCTAAGGCTGACTTAATACTTGCCGTGGGCGGCGGCTCGGTGTGCGACTACGCGAAGGCGGTGTCCGTTTCGGTGCATTTGAAGGGCGACCCGTGGGAGACCTATTACGACAAGTTCGAGGACGTAAAGTGTAAAATCGTGCCCGTCGGGTGCGTGCTTACGATGGTGGGCACGGGCAGTGAAATGAACGGCGGCTCGGTTATTACCAACCGCGAAAAGATGCTTAAAATAGGGCACGTTTTCGGCGAAGAGGTTTTCCCCAAATTCTCGATATTGAACCCCGAATTTACCTACACCTTGCCCAAGTACCAAATGGTGGCGGGCGTGTACGACATTATGTGCCATATCTTGGAGCAATACCTTTCGGGTGAGGACGACAATACTTCGGACTATATTTCGGAAGGGCTTATGCGCTCGCTTATAAACAGCGCGAATATTGCGGTGAAGAACCCGACCGACTACGAGGCGCGTTCGAACATTATGTGGACGGCGACCTGGGCGTTGAATACGCTGATTGCAAAGGGCAAAACGACCGACTGGGAAGTGCATATGCTCGGGCAAGCCGTGGGCGCGTACACAGACGCAACGCACGGTATGACGCTTGCCGCTGTTACTATGCCGTACTACGACCATATTTTGCCATACGGTTTGCACCGCTTTAAGAGGTATGCCGAAGCCGTGTGGGGTGTGAACCCTGCGGGCAAGTCCGACGAAGAGGTTGCAAAGGCGGGCTTGAAGAAGATGGAAGAGTGGATGAAGTCCATTGGCTTGGTTATGAATTTGACCGAGCTCGGCGCAACGCCCGAAATGATTGAAGGAATTGCCGACGCAACGCTCGTTATGGACGGCGGGTACAAGGTTTTAACCCGCGACGAAATAGTTGAAATTTTGAAGAAGAGCTTATAAACGTTCCGTTTAATCAAGTATCTTAATTGCGTTGGTGTAATCAAAACCAAAGCGCATATCAAACGAAAACAAGCCCCGCGCCGAACGGCGCGGGGCTTTTAAAGTTTGATTTGTGATTACTGGGGTTGCTTGCCGATGTAAGCAAGGATACCGCCGTCAACGTAAAGGATATGTCCGTTAACTGCGTTCGACGCGTCGGATGCAAGGAACACTGCGGGACCCGAAAGCTCGTCCGCTTCAAGCCATCTGCCGGCGGGAGTCTTTGCAATAATGAAGCTGTCGAAGGGATGACGGCTGCCGTCGGGCTGTTTCTCGCGAAGGGGAGCAGTCTGAGGGGTTGCAATATAGCCGGGTCCAATGCCGTTGCACTGAATGTTGTATTCGCCGTATTCCGAGCAGATGTTCTTGGTGAGCATCTTCAAGCCGCCCTTTGCAGCTGCGTATGCGGATACGGTTTCGCGACCCAATTCGGACATCATGGAGCAGATATTTATAATCTTGCCGTGGCCCTTCTTAATCATCGAAGGGATAACCGCTTTGGATACGATGAAGGGACCGTTGAGGTCGATATCGATAACTTGTCTGAACTGAGCGGCAGTCATTTCGCACATGGGGATACGCTTGATTATGCCTGCGTTGTTTACGAGGATATCGATAACGCCGACTTCCTTTTCGATTTGTTTAACCATTGCGTTGACGCCTTCTTCGTTGGTAACGTCGCAAACGTAGCCGTGAGCTTTAACGCCCTGTGCCTTGTAAGCCGCAATGCCCTTGTCGACAAGCTCTTGATTAATATCGTTGAAAACTATCGTTGCGCCCGCCTTGGAGAAGCCCATTGCGATTGCAAAGCCGATGCCGTACGACGCGCCCGTAACGAGTGCGATTTTTCCGTCAAGTCTGAAATCTTTCATTTCCATAATAAAAAAATCTCCGTTTAAATTTATTATGCCCTTATTATAACATATTTATTTTCTTTTGTACAGGGGGAGAAGGAAAATTTTTCCATTTAATTTGTCTAAAAAATACCCCGCCTTGACTAAGCCTTGCCGCTGTGGTATAGTTAAATTGCTATGGAAATTAAAAAATTACCTTACGATTTGACGGTTTGCAAGGTTAAATCGGAAACGGATATCGACTTAAATAAAGGCTTTTATTTCGTCGGAAAAACCGACGAGGAAATTTCGTTGGTATGCAATACCGCCGACGCGCCTTCCGATACGGTCGAGCGTGAAGACGGTTGGAAATGCTTTAAAATACAGGGCATTCTCGATTTTTCTTTAATCGGAATATTGTCTGGAATTTCTACCGTGCTTGCCGAAAACGGAATAGGAATTTTTGCGGTTTCTACCTATAACACGGACTATATTCTCGTGAAAGCGAAGGATTTTGAAACTGCGTTGAAATTATTGTCTCAAAACGGTTATACGGTGTTGGAGGGCTAAATGAAAATTAAAGATTTAGAAGGGAAAGAGTGGGAATACGGCGAATGCCTTTCGTGTGCAATCAACTCTGAAAAAGTTCAACCGTACGGCGGAATAATATTTGAATCGGAAAGCTTTATCGTTACGCAGGACTTTTCCCGACCGATAAACGGGTTCGTGGTAATATCGGCAAAAAGGCACGTGGTTACGTACGACGGGCTCAATTTTGAAGAAAGGGCAGAGTTGGCTGAATTGGTTTTTAAAACGCAAAAGGCACTTAAAAACTTGGGCGTATGCGAATATTTCAATATATACGTGGCGGAGTATAAAGAGGGGCATTTCCATTTGCAAATATTACCGAGATATAAATGGATGGAAGACGAAAGGGGAACGATAATAGGTAACCTAAACCGCGGTTTTAAGTATGCAAAGGAAAACCTGAACACGAAAGAAAATTTAAAACAAATTACCGAAACGTTGAAAAACCTAAAAACGGAAATGAATAAACTTTGATTTAAGCTAATTAAAAACAACAAACAATTTATTATTTAGGAAAAGAAATTTATGGAGCAAAGCGAATTATCAGATTGTATTCAGAATACCGGATTGGTGGATTACTGTTTAAGTAAGGAAGGCGCATATTTAGATTTTCCTTTTGGGCCGAACTACGTTACCATTAAAGTAAAGAGTAGTAAGAACAGAATTTTTGCTGAAATTTTTATGCTTAATAACGAATTGAAGCTGACGTTTTCCACTGACGAAATGACGGCACAATTTTTGCGTTCAACTTATCCGCAAGTTATTGTTAACGGATGGCATTGCCCGCCCGTTCAAGCCAAGTATAAAAGTACTGTAACGGTCAACAGAGTATCAAATGAATTATTGTTGTCGCTAATCGATATGTCTTATGACAGGGCAATCTCAAAATTGAAATAAACAATGAAGGACTGTATTAACACACCAAAATAAAGGACAGGTCAAATACCTGTCCTTTATTTTGGTGCACCTTCAGGGACTCGAACCCTGGGCCCACTGATTAAGAGTCAGTTGCTCTACCAACTGAGCTAAAGGTGCATTTATTACCGCCGTGGCGGTTTTTGTATTTTTGTGGTGGTCCATCCGAGATTCGAACCCGGGACACCTTGATTAAAAGTCAAGTGCTCTGCCAACTGAGCTAATGGGCCAAATGGCTGGGGTGGCTGGATTTGAACCAACGAATGCGGGAATCAAAATCCCGTGCCTTACCGCTTGGCGACACCCCAACGAAA
>CAMWQS010000056.1 GCA_947176485.1 uncultured Clostridia bacterium
TTACGCCATTAAGGGCAAACCCGCGTGCGGACCGGACGGCGGCGACGGCGGTAACGGCGGCAACGTCTATATTCAAGCGGACGGCAACATCAGTGATTTGCTGTCCTTTCGCTATACGAGTAAATACTTTGCGGGCGACGGCGAGCGGGGTGGCTCCAATAAGTGCTTTGGCAAATTCGGGGCTGACGTAGTAATTAAAGTTCCCCTCGGAACGGTAGTTAAAGATTTTGAAAGCGGCGCCGTCATTGCGGATATGTTCGAGGACGGAGAAAAGCGGCTCATACAAGAGGGTGGCAGAGGCGGCAAAGGTAACGTCCGCTTCACAACTTCGCGCCGCCACGCCCCTAATTTTGCGCAAAAAGGTGAAAAAACCGAGCCGCACGTGCTTGTTTTGGAGCTTAAAGTAATTGCAGACGTGGGCATCATAGGCTTCCCCAACGTGGGCAAATCGACCCTTCTTTCAAAGATTTCGGCGGCAAAGCCCAAAATTGCGAACTATCACTTCACGACCCTTTCGCCTAATTTGGGCGTAGTGAAGTATTACGACGATTCATTCGTTGCGGCTGATATTCCGGGGCTTATCGAGGGCGCGGCAGAAGGCGCGGGGCTCGGGCACGACTTTTTAAGGCACATTGAAAGAACGCGTATGCTCGTCCACGTTATCGATATTTCGGGAACGGAGGGACGCGACCCCGTTGAAGATTTTAAAAAAATCAACGCAGAATTGAAGGGCTACACCGAAAAGCTGGCTGCCCTTCCACAAATAATCGCGCTGAACAAATGCGACGTTTTCGGCGCGGAAGAAAACGTAAAATTATTCAAAAAGAAGTACGGTAAAAAATATAAAATCTGCACGATAACCGCCGTCAGCGGAGAGGGCACGGATGAGCTTATTTCAAGCATATTCGGCACCCTATCGACTTTACCGCCCGTTTCAAGGGTGGAAATTGACGAGGAATTCACCTACCGCAAAAGCGGCAATTTGGGCTTTGAAATTTATATGGACGGCGACGTTTACGTAGTCGTCGGCGACCTTGTTGATATGCTTTGCAGAAACGTGGTTTTGAACGACCCAGACTCAATGGCGTACTTCCAGAAGATTATCCGTGAGAAGGGCGTAATTTCGAAGCTTAAAGAAATGGGCATCAAAGAGAACGACACCGTGTCAATAGGCGAAGTAGAGTTTGACTTCGTGCCGTAAACAAAGGAGAAGGTATGTTAACTTCAAAACAGCGCAGTAAATTAAAAGGCCTTGCCGCAAATATTACCCCGATAGGGCAAGTGGGCAAGGAAGGTATAGGGGATAATATGCTTGCAAGCTTTTCCGACTGTCTTGAAAAGCGTGAGCTTATAAAAATCAATATTTTGGAAAACGCCGACGGCGACCCGAAGGAATTGGGGCGCGAGCTTGCGCAAAAGCTTTTTGCCGAGTGCGTTATCGTTATAGGCAGAAAGGCGGTATTATACCGCCCCTCAAAACGCAAAGATATCGAGCATATTAAGCTTAATTAAAAACGAGTGCTACGGCGGAAAGAATAATCATTATTCCGCCGCTCACAATATAGTAGATGGGGAAGAAGGTAAAATAGCTTAGGGCAAGAAGTGCCGCACCCGACCAAAACAGCGGTGCGCACAGCTTTCTTGAAAAGCGCGTTTTTATCCGCTTGAACAAATTTGGCTTTTTAGCTTCCTCGTAAACGTATTTTTCGGGGAGAAGTTCGTTTTTCTTTAAGGAAGAAAACACGTCGTCAATACCCACGATTTCAATGGAAAAATTGCTTGCAAGTACGGCGGCTTCGGTAGAGCATTTTACGCAGTAAATTTTCTTTTCTCCGTCGCACTTAAACTTGATAACACGGGCAACGTCGTCCTCTGAAAGTGGTTGCATTTTGAAGTTGAAAAAATTCGATACACCCCCAAATATGACCCGTTTACCGCGTATTTTTGCATCTTCGCCAAGGTTTTTTTTGAACAGATTTTTTATATCTTCGTCGCGGGATAGGGATAGGTGCAGCGCAAGAAGCTTCTTTTGCTTTTCGTCCTTTGAAAGTATAAGCGATTTGTTTTGTTTTCCGCTTATGTACAAAAAGGCAAGCGAGCCGAAAAGTACAGCCGCGCACCCGCCGAAAATCAGCCCTAAAACCGCGTTTTTGGTATAATATCTTATTGCGGTAAAGAACAGTAAAAACGCGCAAAGTGCGGCAAAAATCGTATCTAATATTAACGGCAAATTCAATCTTTTCATACTGAAGTTATTGACTTGATTTTTATAAAATAAACCATGAAAATAGCACTTTACGGCGGGGCGTTTAATCCCGTTCATTCCGAACATTTAAATATCGTGCTTGCCGCAAAAGAGAAGTTGGGGCTGGATAAAATCATAGTTATCCCCACCAACGTTTCGCCGCACAAAAAGGGCGTAATGTCCGCCCGCGGTAAGGATAGACTTTCAATGTGCCGCCTTGCCTTTGATGGTGTTGAGGGTGTCGAAGTTTCCGACGTGGAGCTTAAACGCGGGGGCGTAAGCTATTCTTACGTGACTTGCCGCCACTTCAAAAAGCTTTACCCCGATGACGAATTGTACTTTATCGTCGGTGCGGATATGCTTAAAACCTTTGCACTGTGGAAAGAGCCGGAAGAAATTTTAAAGTGCGTAACGCTTGCCGTTTGCGCCCGCGAAAACGAGGCGGAGCTTACGGCGGCAATAAAGAAATTCCAAAAGCGGTTTAAAAAAGACCTGGTTAATTTCGGTTACGTAGGTAAACCCGTAAGTTCAACGCGGATACGTGCGCTTGCCGCCCTGGGTGAGGATACGGCAGGGTTAGTGCCCGAAGGCGTGCGCCTTTTTATCCGTAAACGGCATTTGTACGAGCTTTCTGAGCTTTTAGGCGTTAAGAAGTATCTTCCCGAAGCCCGTTGGTATCACACCGTACGCGTTGCCGTTCTTGCGGCTGAATACAGCCGTGCGGCGGGCGTTTACGAAATCGACGCGATAACTGCTGCGGCGCTTCACGACTGCGCAAAATATCTTCCGCTAAATTCGGCAGAGCTTAAAAAGTTCGTTCCGCCTAAGGACGTGCCCGAACCGGTTATGCACCAATACAGCGGCGCCTTCGTTGCCGAGCACACTTTCGGCGTTAAGGACGAGGGGATACTGAACGCAATTCGCTACCATACCAGCGGCAGAGAGAATATGTCAAGCCTTGAAAAGCTTATCCTTCTTGCCGATTTTCTGGAAGAAGGGCGAGATTTCGAAGGCGTTGACGGGCTTAGGGCAAAGCTTGATGACGGGCTTGACGTTTGCCTCGTTGCCGTTTTAGAGCATCAATTGAATTATTTGAAGTCAAAAGGTGCAACCGTTTATCCGTTGACCGAGCGGGCTTATAAATATATAAAGGAAAATTTGTTATGACAAGTAAAGAGAAAGCGTTATTAATTTGCGAATATTTATCCTCGAAAAAGGCTAAGGGCATCGTCTACATTGCGGTGGAACACAAAACCAGCCTTTGCGATTATTTCGTGGTAGCGGGTGGTTCGTCTAAAACTCAAGTCAAATCTTTGGGCGAAAACCTTGAAGAATTACTTGAAAAACAGCATGGGCTTACGCCCCGCCGCCGTGAAGGCATACGCGAAGGCAGATGGGCGGTTTTGGACTATGCCGACGTAATCGTGCATATCTTCGGCGACGAAGAACGCGACTTTTACAATCTGGAACGCCTTTGGGAGGATGGTGAAAACCTCGTAAGATACGAAGATTAACTTAATAATTTAAAGCGGTGGAGCTTCTAGATAGAGCTCCACCGCATTTTTATTTTTTAAATTCGATTTCTTTTGGTTCGGAATAGTTTGCTCTTCTTGCCCGCTTTTTCTCCACTATGTAATAGACGGGCTCCGTTTTAGGGGGAGGGGGCTTTTTTTCTTCAACGGCGGGCGGCTTTCTTAATGTGGTTATTCCAAGATACGCAAGTTTTATAACTGCAACCAGAATAAAACAGAAAAGAAAGGTCAAAAACAAATACAAAATCCCCATAAACATAGTTACATTTTATCCGCCGCAAGGTGTAGTAAATTGTAAAAATTTATCCGTTTATGGGAGAAATAAGGAAAAAGAATATGGACGAAACCGAGAAAACGACCGCAACTTCACCGATATCTCAAAGCGAAAAACTACTCTATTCACAGTTTAGGCGCAAGATAAACGCCGAGGCGGCGCGCTCGCAGATAAAAAAACTCGAATACGATTTGGCAACCGTAAAGGCGGGAATAAACGCCCTTAAAAGCGCTTGTGCCGACGCGAACTCCTTGGAGCTTGGCGCGGTGTGCGTCCTTCCTTGCTTCGTGAAAAACTGCGCCGTTTTCCTCGGCGCGGAAAGGAAGTGCGGGTTGGTTGCGTGCATAAGCTCGCCCCACGGCGGCGACGCTACCCCTATAAAGGTAAAAGCCGTCAAGCGCGCTTTGAACGACGGCGCGGACGAGGTAGAAGTTACTGCCCCCGTGGCGCACATCCGTGACGGCAACTTCTCCTACGTGAAGAAAGAATTCAAAAAACTGAGAAGGGCGGTAAAGCATAAATCGCTGAGAATAGATTTGGAGAGCAACCTTTTATCTCACGAGCAAGTTTTGCGCGTTTGCAACCTTGCTGCCGACTGCGGGGTCAATTCATTGAAAACGAGCTCAAGTGCACTTTCTGGCGGTAACGAGATAGAGAGGATTAACGAGATTAAATCAGCCGTCAAAGACAAGTGCACAATAAAAGCGGAAGGGGTGGCAACCGTTTTGGAAATGTCAAGCGCAATAGATATGGGCGCAAGCGTAATAGGCAGTAAAAACGCCGCCGACGTCGCCCGCGCAATACTCACCGCCGCAGAAGCCGATTTTTAAAAAAATTCCCGTATCCTTTTAAAAGTGATGCGGGAGTTTTTTATTATCGCTTGATATTTTTAAAAAACCGTGTTATACTCTTTATGCTCGATAATTTAATAGTGGGAAGTAATAGTATTTTTCGCGTTCGTCAATAATAGAATGGGTACGGCATAGTTGTATCCTTATTTTCAGCATTCTGTTGTTGTGAACGAGTTGCCAAAAGTTCCGGAAAGCTGTTAAATTATCGAGCAAACTTTAAAGGGTACTTATGCGGGCGCTCTTTAAAGGGCGCTCTTATTTTTTGCCCGCGAAAAATTTTTGGAGGCAAATATGCAACACAACAGAAAACTTTTGGCACCCTTTTTACTTTCCGCAGTTGCTCTTTGTGCGTTCGCGTTTGGTGGCTGTCACAGGCACATTCACGAGACTAGGTACATACAAGCAACTTGCACGCAAGCGGGCTTTTACGAGGATTTTTGTCCGAACTGCGGATATATTCACGAAAGCTACCAGACGAGCCCCGCATTGGGGCATAACTACGACGGCGGTTATTGTGAAAACTGCGGCGAACCCGACCCCAACGATTCAAGCCTTTCGAGCGATACGCAGAGCAAGGTTAAGCTGTCTGCGGACGGCACCCTTTCGTGGACGAAGCTGAAAAACGCCACGAAGTACGAGCTTATTATCACGACGACGGGCAGCGACGAACCCACGGTTTACACCTTCCCGAAAAAGCAAGGAAGTGCGAAGCTTGACGATTTGGGCGGCAACGACGACTACGGTAATAAAGTTTACTTCCCCACCGGCAGAACCTTTGCCCAATTCGTTCATTACGAAATATACACCGAAACGGTTGAGGGCGAAAAGATAGAGCAGGAGGTGCCTATGACCGAGCAAGCCGACGAGTTCAGGGTACTGAAGCGCAACGGCGTTTTCGAATTGGAAAGGCTGGGCTATTCTGACGAGAACTTGACTTTGAACGGTTTCTATTCCGAAGCAAGAGAGGGTGAAAGCGGCGAGTATTATCTCTACGAAGTGCCTTTAAACGAAAAGAACGAAAACGTTAAAGTCAACCTGCCCAAACAAGTTAAGCTTGCTGCGGGTAATAGGGCGGCTTATTACAGAACGGCTGAGGACAGGACGGGCAGTCAAAACGCAATAAGCTCGTTCGATTGGAATTATATGAATTTCCCCGCAGGCGCAACGACGATATATATGCGTCTGACCTTGGCGGGCGGAGGATACAAAGATTATAACCTCTGCGTTTACGGACTCAGGAATCTGGAAATTACCAGATACTCAGTATCAAGCTTAAATTCAAGGCAAGAGGTCGGCACGAAGTTCACTTGTCTTGAAGGTGATATAATCTCCAGTGAAGACGTCTGCCGCGGTTTGAGACTCGATACTTATTATTTAAGAGATTCCGATTATAATTATTTGGGCAAGGTAGAATGTAATTATTTTGAGTCGACTTTCTCGGGCGCGGACTACACCGTAAAGTATAGCGGAAGCGGCAACGGCATAGAGCTGTATTTCTACACTACGGATATAAAGCCTTTGTGCGACGAGGTAAAGGAAGCTTCAAACACTTACTTAGTGCGCGAAGTGTGGAGTAATAACGACCTAAGAGGCTACGACTTAGTTTATAAAACTTCTTCCACGGCAACGGAAGCGGTTATTCCGACGGATATCTACGGAAAGAATATCCTTTCAGCCGATTTCGAATATGCGCAAGTAAACACTATAACTATCGGCGACGTGCATACCTTGCCCAAGCTCACCCTTAATATAAACGTTACCACGATAAATTTAGGTGATATTCACAGTATAAGCGCGGGCGCGTTCGTCGGGGCAAATTCAAACCTCGTTATAAACTGCGCGTTCAACGAGGAGCAGGCGCAATACTTTGAAGCCAAATGGAATTACAAAGAACCTTTAAACCAATACAGCACCGCAAAATTTACTACGAATTATAACGTGCAATAAAAGTGCAGGCGCTCCGTTTCATGAAACGGAGCGCCTGTTATTTTTATCTCAATAAAACCAAATTCTTTTTTGCGCGGGTTATCGCGGTGTACAGCCAACGGTTTTTGTCCTCTTTAAAGCAAAAGCTTTCGTCGAACACGACGGCGTTGTCAAACTCGCTTCCTTGCGCCTTGTGGCAGGAAATACAATAGCCGTATTCAAATCTGTTCAGCGTGAAGGCACCCGTAACTTCGCCGTCCTCGTCAAACTTTTCAAAGTAATCGCCGCGCTTGTAGCGGTAATAGCCGTCGGTAAAAATGCCCGTATCTATGGGCAAAGCCTCGGGGCAGTTTTCGTCCAAAAAGTCGGGCTTAAACTGTATAAACCCTATCTGCTTGCCCTCGTCGTAAAACGGCTCGATAACCGTTCCGATAATCCCGTTAACCATATTAAACCGCATCTCACGGTCGATAAAAGTTTCCCAGTTGTTCTGCGTGCAAATAAGCTTTTCACCGCTCTGCGGCAAACCGGAAAAGCCCTTCAAGGCGCGGATTTCGTCGTTAATCTGTGCCCTCGTCTTGTTCGTCCCGCAAATAATTTGGTCGGCTTTGAAAAGGCACGCTTTGCGCTTTTCACCCGTAAATAGCCGCTTGCTCATAACCAACACGCTGCTGCCGTATCTGCCGAAGGGTATATATTTCCCCTCGCGTGCCATTTCCGAAAGCATTATAATCGGGTTGCCGAGGTTCTGCCTTACTATGGTTTTCAAAGTGTAGTCGGGCGCGGAAAGGAAGCCGTTCAAGCCCTCGACGGGCGGCAACTGCGCGTTGTCCCCACAGATTAAAATTTTCACACCGAACTCGATTAAATCGTACAAAACCTCGTCCGAAACCATTGAAGCCTCGTCCAAAACGATTAGCTTAATTCGCTTTTCAATGCTGTCGCGCCGTTTGAAAATAAGCTTTTCAACGGTTATTTTTTTACCGTTTAACTCAATTTCGGTTTCTTGCACCAGAGAGGTATAAATTAGCTTGTGAATGGTGGTGGCGTGTATCCCCGAACGGATAAGCACGGTTGCCGCCTTGCCCGTAGGCGTAACGAAGGCGGCGGTGTCCTCGGGCACCAACCCCAAAACCTCGCATACTACGTGCTTTAACAGCGTGGTTTTACCCGTGCCCGCGTAGCCCGCCAACACGAAGGCTTGCCTCGTAGAGTGCAAAAACCAGTCCTTTATTAACTTGCAAGCCTCGGTTTGGTCGGCGGTAAAATCTTCACGCATAACCGTATTGTACCACACAAACAAAAGTTTTGGCAACCGTGCGCGGCAGGTAATTTAAAAATCGCATAAAAAAATTGAAATCGCTATTGACTATATTGACGAGTTGAGGTATAATTTTTATTGTGGAAAAACTTGTAAAAGTTAAATTTTTTGGAGGAAATAATGGCATATAAAACCAAAGAATGGCGCAACAGTATGCGCGTAACCGTGGACTATAACTACATGATGGCAAAATCCCTCGGCGATAAGGGTATAACCGATTCCGAAATCAAAGGGGTAAAGGACAAGGCTGAAAAGGCGTTCGATTACGTTATGTCTAACCGCGGCAAGGACGAGCTGTATATGGGCTGGACGGAGCTTCCCTATAATCAAGACGCTATCGTCGCAGACATTCTTGCAACCGCAAAGCAAGTCAGAAAGAAGTTCAAGTACTTCGTCGTTCTCGGCATCGGTGGAAGTGCGCTCGGTCCCATAATGGTGTTCAACGCGTTGAAGCACCTTCACTATAACGAGCTTCCCCCCAAGAAGCGCGGCGGCCCTAAGTTCTACGTTGAGGACAACGTTGACCCCGTTAGAATGCAAGCACTTCTTGACGTAATAGTTCCCGAAGAAACTTGCTTTAACGTTATTTCGAAGTCGGGTGCAACCTCCGAAACGATGACGCAGTTCTTGATTATTGCGGATATTTTGGAAAAGAAGGGGCTTAACCTTGCCGACCATATGATTTTCACCACGGACGAAAGCCGCGGCAACCTCATCAAAATCGACCAAAAATACGGCGGAAAGTTCAAAAAATACGTTCTTCCCGACGGCGTCGGCGGCAGATTTTCCGAGCTGTGCCCCGTCGGACTTCTTCCCGCGGCAGTACTCGGCATAGATATCAAAGGTATGCTTGCCGGTGCGGCGTATATGGACGGGCTTTGCTCAAAGCCTTCGGTTGCTAAAAACCCCGCTCTTGCTTGCGCAGTGCTTCAATACGTAACTATGAAGCAGGGCAAAAACATTCACGTAATAATGCCTTATTCGGATAACTTAAAGCTTATGTCCGACTGGTATTGCCAGCTTTGGGCAGAATCCCTCGGCAAGGCAGTGGACTACGACGGCAAGACCGTAAACGCAGGTACTACGCCCGTCAAATCTCTCGGCGTTACCGACCAGCACTCACAGGTTCAGCTCTATATCGAAGGACCTTACGACAAGGTTATAACCTTCATTTCAGTAACGAACTACGGCTGCGAAATGCCCATTGCACACGGCTGTGAAGATATTCCCGACGTAGGCTTCCTCGGCGGGCACACCATGCAGGAGCTTATCCAAGCCGAAAACAAGGCTACGGCGTACGCGCTTATGCGTGCGGGCAGAATGAATTACACCATCAACCTTCCCGAAGTAAACGCGTTCACCCTCGGTCAGCTTATGTACCTTATGGAATTGCAGACGGCTTACGCGGGTGCACTTCTCAACATCGATACCTTTAACCAACCCGGCGTTGAAAACGGCAAAAAGGCTACTTTCGCGCTTCTTGGTAAGAAGGGTTACGAAGGTCAGAAGAAGGAAATGGACGACGCTCCCGCGCTTGACGATAAATATATAGTATAAAAATAAAAGGAGAGGGCGGGCGT
>CAMWQS010000057.1 GCA_947176485.1 uncultured Clostridia bacterium
AGGGGAAGGCGGAGGTTATGCCGTCGCTCATAAAAATCACTATGTCGCCGTCCCGTAAAAGCTCGGTGCTGACGGTGGGGCGCAGATTTTCCAAAATGCCCAAAGGTAGAGAGTTGCTTTCCAAAATTTTAATTTCACCCTCCCGCAAGATTATACCCGCGGGCGAGCCTATCTTTACGAAGTCCGCTCTGCCCGTATCGAGGTTTACGGCGGCAATGTCTATGCAAGTGAACCGCTCGTCGCGGTTGAAGGAGAGCAGCTTGTTTATGGTTTTCAAAATGGTGTCGGCGGGCATCTCGGCGCGGTAGAACGCCTCGATTAGCGATATTGCCGACTCCGAAACCTTTCTTGCGTATTCGCCGCTGCCCATTCCGTCGGATAAAGCCATTAAGAATGAGTGTTCGTTTATGCGTATGACGGAGTGCGTATCGCCCGAAACCTTTTCGTCGCTTTTCACGGCGCACGCAACGCCGAAAGCCGCGTCGTAGCGGGGCGGGGCGGTGAAGATTAAGCAGCTTTTTTCTTCGTCAAAGGCTATCTTGTCCTTTAAAACGAACTTGCGCTTTAAGGTGGCGGAGATAATATCCGTCATTGCTTTCAAGTCGGTTTTGCCGAGGATAACCGCGCAAAGCTCGGTCGCGTCGTCGCCGTCTATGTAAACCTCGGGGCAAGAAATTCCGTGTGAGGATAGGGCTTTTTTCACACCCTCGGCTGCGCCCGAAAAGCTCTGTGATTTGCTTAAATCAACGGCACAGCTTTTCATAACCTCGGCAACGCCGTGTGCTTGCTCTGCAAGCATTTTGCGCCCCGAACGGGCGTTCTCCGTTTCGGTCATAAATCTTCGGTATTCGGCAAGTATGGCGTTCAGTCCGTTCAAAACGTCGGTGGGGCGGGCACAGTTTAAAGTCATTTCGGAAGGCAAGTCGATTAAATTGACCCTGCCCTTAATACAGCCCGAGTCGATAAGCCGTTTAAAGCCCGTGTACACGCCCGTCTTTTCGCAACGGGAGTGCCTCTCGCAGTTCTTGCAACACCTTTCTTTCAGCTCGGTAAGCATACGCCCACGGGCGGCGTCCTCGCCCGTTTCGTCGTCAAGGGCAATAAAGGCGCACTCGATTTCGCGGAAAACCTCGGATATTCTGTACAGCTTTTCACCCGTGCGGCGGCGGCTTCTTACCACCGCGGTTTCGGGCAACACCTCTTTGACGAGTAAACGCCGTTTGAGGTTGGCAAGCTTTTCTTCACGCAAGAGCGAGGGGATAAAGCAAGCGAGGAATAAAAGCAGTGCGTACACAACGATAAGCGGAATTGCGCAGTTGTAGCACCCCGCGGCGTACATATAATACGCAGTAACTGCGGCGGTTATCGCACCGGCGGCGAAACGACCCGCGCCGCTGAATAAAAGGGCTATCGTGGTTATTATTACGAATACCGTCAGCGGCAACAGCGAAAGGTTGACCACGGCGGACGGAAGGGCTATCGTCAGCCCAACGATGATTGCGGCGGGCGAGCGGGTGAGCCTTACCGAAAAAACTATTATCAGTGCACAAAAGCAGATATAAAACGCTTGACCGAAAAGTACGTACAGCCCGACCCCGCACACCGCGTAGACCACGCCGAGGCACACCAACTCGTCCTCACGAAGTCGGCAGCGTTGTAACCTGAATAAAAGCGCGTAAACCGATTTAAGGCAGAAGTAGGAAAATACTATAATAACGCCCGCGGCAATTCCGCGCAGCGCGTAGCCGTTTGAAAGTATAAACTCACCGCCAAGCCACGGCGCAAAGGCGACGTAGGGGGCAAGCGCGATTATTAAGTAAGCTATCGCCTCGAAGCGGATTTTTCTGCCCGTTCTGCGGTATAAAAAAGTTATGACGCCTAAAAAAAGCCCCGCAAAAAGGCTCGTAAGGCTTACCGTTAAATTCAAGCTGACTATGGAAGAAAGCACGAAAAGTATGGGCGTGGCTATAACGCTTGCCCCGCATAAAAGGGCGGCGAAAAGCAAGCCTAAGGAAAATGGTACGCCCCGTACGGCACTGTTTAAGAATATAAAAGCTGCTAAAAAAGCAGCGTATACTAAAACGGTTTTTAAGTTGATTTTTAACGGCATGACTTTATGATATAATAAAGTCGTATAAAAAATTTGTCTTATAATAATTTTATTTGGCGTAATGCGGGACAAAGCGGGAATATAAATCGTTGTAACAGTGTCAGTTCCTCTAAACTTCGCATAACTGCGTTGAACTGCGCTTTTCTCGGGTTACGTACGCTCAGTACGCGCCCCGTCGAAAATGCTCGTTCGCCTTGTTCTGCTCGTTTATAGAAACCGACGAATAGCTATTGCAATTTTAGAATAGCGTGCTATAATATAGGCGAGGCGCAATATGAACAAAAAGCAACTTTTTATTAAACTTTTAATTATAGTGTTTGGCGGGGTAGCAGTATTTTTGCTTTCTTCTTGCTTTACCACGATGTACGTGTGGTCGTGCAAGAAAAGCTGTGTGGAATCCTGCAATTCATGCAATTCCTCATCCGAAGACGATATCAGCGGGCACGAGTACGGAATTTATTATTCCCTTTCCAACGACGGGGAGTACTATTTGGTTGACGAAGTAGGCTATAAAGAAACTTTGGTTGAAATTCCCGAAACCTACGAAGGCTATCCCGTAATGGGGATAAGGAGGGGTGCGTTTACGCACTATCATCACGGCTCGGGCTGCGGCGGCGATTATTCGATTGGAATGAACCTTACAAGCCTTACTTTGCCTAAAACTATAATAGTTATTGAAAGCGGAGTGTTTGCAAGTTATCCCGAGCATTACCGCGGTTACGACCCTTATTACAGTGAAGGCGCAACGTGCGATAAGCTTATTTACGAGGGCACGATAGAGGACTGGTGCAATATAGAGTTCGGCAGCTCGCCTTTTACCGGTGTAAAAGAGTTTTATATAGGCGGTGAAAAGGTAACCGATTTGGTTATCCCCGAAGGCGTAACCAAAATCAACGAAAACGCCTTTGCATATTTCGGCGCACTTACGAGCTTAACCTTGCCCGCAAGCCTTACGGAAATAGCGGATTATGCGTTCTACGGTTGCTATAACTTAGAAGAAGCTATATTTAAATGCACGGAATTAAACGTCGGACAATTTGCTTTTCAAAATTGCCAAAGCTTAAAAAAGATTGATTTTACGGGCGAAAAACTCGTTTTGGGTAACGACGTCTTTGCGTATTGCTCAAGCCTTAAAGAGATAAGCTGGAACTCCATGGAAATTAAGAATATCCCTAAAGACGCTTTTATCGAGTGCTCCGCACTTGAAACGTTCGTTGTGCCCGCTTCGGTTGAAGCGATAGGTCAGAACGCGTTCGAAGGCTGTTATAATATTTCGGAAGTATATAATTTTTCAAACCTTGAAATCGTTGCGGGCTCGTTCTCGTACGGCGGCGTGGCGCGCTACGCGGGCACCGTTCATACGGCAGAGGAAGATAACACCCGTATCGTAACCGAAGGCGACTATAAATTCGTCGTCAGCGACGAGAGTGCTACGCTGTTTAAATATACGGGCGAGGGCGGCGCGTTGAATTTGCGTGCACCTCAGGGCTTTGAAAGCTTTACGATAAGGGCAAACACCTTTTACGATAACGACCTTATAACGGCTGTAAATATCCCCGACTGCGTAACCGAAATAGGCGACTACGCGTTCTATTCTTGCGACAGCCTTCAATTCGTATCCGGCTGCGCGGGACTTAAAATTGTAGGCAACAGTGCGTTCAAATGGTGTTCGAAGCTTGAAACCGTTGAGCTTGGCAACGCCGAAGAAATAGGCGACGGAGCGTTCAGTAACTGTATTGCGTTGACCTCCGTAAGGCTACCCGAAACCTTGAAAAAAATCGGAAGCGGCGCCTTCAACAACTGTGGAAATTTGACTTCGATAGCCTTGCCGGCAAGCTTGACCGAGATAGGTCGCGGCGCGTTTGCGGACTGCACTGCGGAGCTGACTTATGCGGGTACCGTTGAAGAGTGGCAAGCGATAACTTTAAGCAAAGACCCGTTTACGGACGTTACCGTAACTTGCACTGACGATGCTTGGACGGGTAAAATTTAATTTTAGTTTTAGTAAAAAAGCCCCGCGCTAAACAGCGCGGGGCTTTATTATTTATTTTTTCAGCATTGCCAAGTAAACCATTAATACGGTAATATCGGCGGGGTTCACGCCCGAAATTCTTCCCGCTTGCCCCAAGGTGAGGGGGCGGACGCGTTCAAGCTTTTCACGCGCTTCAAGCCGCAAGCCCTGAATTTTAGAATAATCTATATCGGGCGGCAGCTTCTTTTCTTCAAGCTTTTTCGCCTTTTCTATCTGCTGTCGGCTCTTGGAAATGTAGCCTTCGTATTTAACCGTCGTTTCAGCCGTCTTTATAACTTCCTTTTTAACGCCCTGCAAAATGCCGAAGTGCGCGCAGACATCCTCAACTTTCCCGCCGCGGCGGATAAGGTCGGCGTAGGTCGTGCCGTGCATATTGCCTAAAAGTCCGTACTCTTCACCGAACTTCATCGCGCCGTTATAATCGGCTTTGCCGTTTAATACGGATAAAACTTCCTCGTAAGTTTTCTTGCGCTTTGCAAACTTTTCCGCCCGCTCTTGCGTCAAGAGGGCGGTGTTTTCTATCTTGGGGGTCAAGCGGAAGTCCGCCGTGTCTTGCCGTAAATTCAACGCGTACTCCGCACGCGAGGTCATCATTCTGTACGGCTCCTCGGTGCCCTTGGTGCATAAATCGTCGATTAAAACTCCGATATACGCCTCGTCCCTGCCGAGTATAAGCGGGGGCTTGCCCGTGATTTTGAACGCCGCGTTTATTCCCGCAATAAGCCCTTGCGCCGCCGCTTCTTCATAGCCCGAGGTGCCGTTTATTTGACCCGCCGTGTAAAGCCCTTCGACCTTTTTAAATTCAAGCGTGGGGTAAATATCCAGCGTGTCTATGCAGTCGTACTCGATGGCGTAGGCGTAGCGCATAAATTCGCAGTTTTCAAGCCCTTCAACCGAGCGGTACATTTGTTTTTGTATATCGTGCGGCATAGAAGATGACATACCCTGAACGTAAATTTCGTTCGTGTCCGCACCCTCGGGCTCGAGGAAAATCTGGTGCCTGTCTTTGTCCGAAAAGCGCACGACCTTTGTTTCTATCGAGGGGCAATACCTCGGACCCGCCGAGGTTATGTCGCCGTTATAGAGGGGCGAACGGTCAAGGTTATCAAGGATAATTTCGTGCGTGTACTTGTTTGTGTAGGTTATAAAACACTCGTGCGAGTTTGCAGGCGGAGCGTCGTGTAAAAACGAAAACGCGGGCACGCCGTCCTCGCCGTTTTGGCGGGTGCAAGCGTCAAAGTTTATCGTCCGTCCGTCAAGGCGGGCGGGGGTGCCCGTTTTAAATCTTCTGACTTTAAAGCCCAGATTTATAAGGTTTTCGGTCAGTTCGGTGGCGGGGGCAAAGCCCGAAGGTCCGCTCTTTTGGCGGTGTTCGCCCGTAACCGTTTCGGCGTTTAAATATACGCCCGTGGCAAGAATAACGGCTTTAGCCTTAAATATCCCGCCGTACGTCGTTACAACGCCGCTTACCTTACCGTTTTCCACCAAAACTTGCGCACATTCGCCTTGAACGATATGCAGGTTATGCGTATTTTCAAGCGTGCGCTTCATCTCGCGGTGGTAGGCGTTTTTGTCGCACTGGCATCTGAGGGACTGGACGGCTTCGCCCTTGCCCTCGTTAAGCATTCTAATCTGCAACGCGGTCTTGTCTGCGTTGACGCCCATTTCGCCGCCCAAAGCGTCTATTTCGCGCACGAGGTGCCCTTTAGCCGTGCCGCCTATCGACGGGTTGCACGCCATAAAAGCTATGCTGTCAAGGTTGAGGGTAAGCATAGCCGTATTTAAACCGAGCCGAGCGGAGGCGAGTGCGGCTTCACAGCCCGCGTGCCCCGCACCGACGACGATTATATCGAATTGTCCTTCTTCAAAAGTGCGCATAGTAATAGAATTATTGCCCGAACTTTTTCGGGCAATTATAGTTGATTTGAGTTTTGTAGGTTTTGCGGTAACGCAATTAAGATACGTGGTTAAGCGGAACGCTTATTATTTCTTTAAAATGATGTTTTTAATATCGTCTATGTCTTTTGCTATCTTGTCGTTCACGCGGCACATTTCGTCAACCTTGTCGCGGGAGTATAAAACCGTGGTGTGGTCGCGCCCGCCAAGCTCTTTCCCGATGGAAACGAGGGGCAGAGATAGGAGCTCGCACATTAAGTAGCAACAAATCTGGCGGGGGATAACGACTTCCTTTTTCTTGCTTTTGCCCAAAAGGTCAGCCTTCGTTATGTGATAATAGCCCGTTACGCCCGAAATTATGCTTGCTGCGGTTATTTCTTCCTTGCCGCTTTCGGATATCGCTTCGGAAAGTGCGCTTCTTGCAAGCGCGATGCTGATGGGTTCTTCGTGCAGCTTGGATGCGAATATAACCTTCGTAAGCCTGCCTTCAAGCGTTCTTACGTCGTCGCCCGAATCTTGCGCGAGGAAGGTCAAAACGTCCTCGGGCACGATGCACTTCTTTTCCAAAGCCTTGCGCTTTAATATCGCAATTTTCGTTTCGAAGTTGGGGGGAAGTATATCGAACAAAAGTCCGCCCGCGAACCTCGTCCTGAGCCTTTCTTCAAGTGCGTCCAGCTTTTGAGGGGGCTGGTCGGAGGTGATTACTATCTGCTTGCCCTTTGAAACGAGCTCGTTAAAGGTGTGGAAGAATTCCTCCTGAACGGCTTTTTTGTTTTCGATTATCTGAATATCGTCGATAATAAGTACGTCCGCGTTGCGGTAGTACTGCCTAAGCTTATTGCTCTTTTCGCGTGCGTCGGGGCCGCGACCTGTGAACATGGTGTCGATAATTTCGTTGACGAACTGCTCACTGGTTACGTAAACGACTTTAAGCTCGGGCTTGTCCTCGATAATTCTGTTTGCGATTGCCTGAATTAAGTGGGTTTTGCCAAGGCCCGTGCCGCCGTATATAAACAGAGGGTTGTAGGTGCCCGCGGGGTCGTCCGCAACCGAACGCGCCGCAGCGTATACGAATTCGTTATTCTTACCGACGACGAAGCTGTCGAAGGTGAACTTTTTGTTTAAATTGGTGGGGGGCGTGTAGTTTTCCTCGGTGGGGGCGTTGTACGCAAAGCCCTCGCTGCCCTCGACTTTAAGGCGGAAGTCGGAAATACCCACGTCGGCTTTTATTATAGCCTCACGCATTTTTTCGGCAAGCGTGCCCGAAATATATTTAGCAAAACTTTCGGTGGGGGTTTCAAGCACGATAAATCTGCCGTCGATATCGACGGGTACTAACTTTTCAATGTAAGTCGTGTAGTTGATGTAAGAGATAATCTCGTGCATCTTTTCTTTGATGGGGTTATAAATAAAGTCAAAGTTTGCTTTTTCTGCCATAACCTTACCGATTTTCCTTTGAATTTTTAGATAGTTTTGCTATAATATTATTGTGCTGTAAATAATTATACAACATAAATAGACTAAAATCAAAGTGTTTTGACTGAAAAATGCGCATAAAAAATTTGAATTTGAAAAATTTCAGAAATTACGCCGAAGAAAGCGTTGAGTTCACTGACGGGCTCAACTTGCTTTTCGGTAGGAACGCGCAGGGCAAAACCAACTGTGCGGAGGCTGTTTTTTACCTATGCACGGGCGTATCGCCGAGGGCTAAACGGGATAAACAGCTTATCCGTCAGGGTGAACAGAAAGCTGAGCTTTCTGCAACCGCCGAGGGAAGATACGGCAAAATAGAAATAAACGCGACCATAACCGAGAACGGCAGAGAGTTTTATTTGAACGGAAACAAGATAACGCGCAGTGCGGATATCTTGGGCAACCTGTTTTCGGTGTTCTTTTCCCCGCACGAGCTTAGGCTTATCCAGGACGGACCCGACGAGAGAAGGCGGTTTTTGAACGTATCCATATCCCAGCTTTCCCGTCCGTATTATACCGCGCTTTCAAGGTACAATAAAATTTTGGAGCAGCGCAACAACCTTTTAAAGCTGCGCGACCTGGACGCCGTTTACGACAGCTTGCCCGTGTGGGATGAACAGTTGTGCAAATATGCAGCCGTGGTTGCGCGCAAGCGTGCCGACTATATCGAGATGCTTGCACCCCTTGCCGCCGAGGCACATTCCTTTTTGACGGACGGCGGAGAGGAGCTTAAAATCTCCCCCGAAAAGAAATATAAGGGCAGTGAAGTCGAGCTTGAAAAGCGGCTTTTCGACGAGCTGTCGAACAACTACGACAGGGATATCCGTTTGGGCTACACCGCGTCGGGGCCTCACCGCGACGATATCGATATCGAAATAAACGGCATCGACGCGAAGAATTTTGCCTCACAAGGGCAGACGAGGACGGCGGCACTTTCAATAAAGCTTGCCGAGGTGGAAATTTTCAAAGAGCTTTGGGCGAGTACCCCGTATTAATTCTCGACGACGTTATGAGCGAGCTTGACCTTCCCCGCCGTAAAAAACTGGTTGAGCGCACTTCGGGCTTGCAGACTATTTTAACCTGCACCCACGCCGAGCGCGTGCTGTACGGCAAGGAAGCTAATAAGATTAGAATAGAAGGGGGTGCAGTTAAGAGATGACGGCAGATTTGCATATGCACACCGTGCACTCCGACGGCTTGCTGACCCCGCAGGACGTAGTTGACTGCGCCGAGAATGCGGGGCTCGGGCTTATTGCCGTAACTGACCACGACACGGTCAGCGCGTATTCCGAGGTTGCCCGCCTTGCAAAAGCTAAGGGGATAAAGACGGTTACGGGCATCGAGGTTTCGGCTTACGATAACCGTATTAAGATGCACACCTTGGGCTACGGGATAGATATCGAAAAGTTTGCGCCCTTTCAGCAAAGGCTGTTCGAAAGCTCGTTCGGGCGCGCAAAGGACATAATTTTTAAGCTGAACAACTTGGGCTTTGACATAACCATGGAGGAAGTGTTTGCGGAAAGAAACTCTTCCACCGTGCCCGTTCACGGCATGCACATAGCCCGCGTTATGGTTAAAAAGGGTTTCGTCGTCAGCTTCGACAGATTTTTTAAAAAGTACCTTGCATACGGAAAGCCCGCGTTCTCGTGCATACAGCGCCCCACTTCCGAAGATGCGTGTAGGGCAATATGCAATGCGGGCGGACTTCCCGTGCTTGCGCACCCGGGAAGAATTCAATTGGACCCTGCGGCTTTGAAAAGTAAAATTAAAAGCCTCGTGGACTGCGGGCTCGGCGGTATAGAAGTTTATTACACTACGCATACTAAGGAGCAGACGGCATACTATGAAAATTTAGCCGAA
>CAMWQS010000058.1 GCA_947176485.1 uncultured Clostridia bacterium
TAAAGTTTGGCATAAGTGATTTTTTAAATAAAAAATTAGGTGAAGTATCGGGAGGTGATAGACAAATTGTTTCTTTCTGTGCGTCAATTATTCAAGATACAAAAATTATAATTTTGGACGAGCCGACTTCCGCTCTTGATATTAGAAATCAGCATAAGATTTTAAAGTTATTAAAAGAAATATCAGTTAATGAAAATAAAACTGTTATTCTATCTTCACATAACCCTAACCACGCTCTTTATTTGAATAGTAATGTCTTTCTTATAAAGGACGGAAAAGTTCTAAATAGCGGAACAGCGCAAGAGCTTATAACGATAGAAAATTTGCAGGAAATTTACGGCAATGAAATTTGCCTGAGTAATCAATTAGAGTATTCCGAAATAACATTTAAAGATTAAAATAAAATAAAGTCGTACTTTAATAGTACGGCTTTTTTTTGCATAAAAAAAGAACGCAAGTCAGGGTGTTCGACTTACGTTCGGAATGGTGCACCATTAGTAATCAGTCGAACTTATTTGTAAATTCAAATGAGCTGCGGCTGATTATTTTTAAATTATAGTATAATAGGTTGAAATCAATATGCCAAGCTCTGAAGATTTTGAAATAAGAAATCAAGATTTTGAAATAAGAAATCAACGTTTTATTTTAATAATGTTTATTTTTCTTATAGTATTTTCTGTCATATTTGCTGTTGGTTATACTATAAGAATGACTGTAGACCTTTCCGCTAAGCCTATAGAATGGTGCGTTATTATAGCTCCCGCAATACTATTACTGTTAGCCGTTGCGGGAATTATCTGTTGTTACAAAGTCAAGTTTATCTTTAAAGATAACACTTTTATGTATAAGGAGCCATTCAAAAAACCGAAGTCGGCAAACGCTGAAAATATTTCTTGCGTAAACGTCCATAAGGGTATTAAAGTTCACGAAGTAATATTTATTGATAAAAAAGGTAAAGCAGTTCTATCTTTTACCGACGACGGAACAGTAATAATATGCAAAGCTTTTACTAATACGCTTAACCGTCTTAATATTCCCATTAATTACATTTAATAGTTGTTAAAACTTGTAAAACGTATTCGAAGTGTAAAATAACAAGTTCGACATTATTCCCGTTTCTGCAAAGCGAGCAATGGGTAAAATCTTCATTTTATTGACTTTACTCCCTCTGCGTGATAAAATTTAGTTGCAAAAAAATCTTTCCAAAGAGGTTTAGTCTATGACCGCCGAAATACTTTCAATCATTGCGGTTTGTATTAGTGGAATTACCGCTGTTTGCTCCGCAACAATCCCCGCCATTTTAAATTATCGAGTAAAAAAAGAAGAGTTAAGAGATAAGAAAAAACGAGAAGAAACACAAGCATATGAAGCTAAATTTAAGGAATTTTATCAAGCCCATTTAAAAGTATTAAAGGAGTTTTCTGAGCTTTATATTCAATGGGGCGGCTCTACTACTTGGGCTAAAAAATACGCATTAATTGACTATATCTATAAAATTGCACCCGAATTTCGTTTGTGGTTAAAAAATCGACTACTTGAATTTGCTAGCAAAGTAGAAAACCATAAAACCGAAGATAACATCGACGAATATTATCAAAATTGTGTAAAAGGCATTTTACACAGCTACGGTGTGAATGTATCATCTTGCACTCCAGATATTTTTATGTCGGATATGCTGAAAGTCGTTTTAAGAGAACAATTTGATAAACTTCAACACGCTACAAGCAAAGATTTTCATTTTCACAAACTTTAACGAAGCACGCATAATATACCACTAGCATTAAGAACAAGAGTCCTATTGTTTAAAAGATATATTCACCAAACGTAAATTAACGCTTTTTATTTGCCCATTTTTACTACATACGCCATATAAGAGCTTCACCGAAATTGGACATGGTAGCATAAAACTTAAATTATGCAGTTCGACTTTATTATCAAACTGCGCACCAAAAGCCCCCAAGGTTACTTGGGGGCTTTATCGTGTGCCGTAAGACTAAGAATTCCTACGGATGCGTGCGAGGGCTTTGCCCGACGCTCTGCCGAGGGCTCCCGAAGGGAAACGGCAGAATTCCTTACGGCGCTACCCACCGCAACCTAATTCGAATATTAGGTTGCGTTTTTATTTACAATGAAAAAGCCGAATTTGCTGTAAAAGCAATTCGGCAATTCTACACTAAATTGAAATTTATCTTACAATATTTTTTCCATACCTATTTTTTGTATGTGCATCCCTATTCTCTCATAGAAAGCTACGGCATTTTTATTATCTGCCCATACATTAAGAGTTACGTTATAGCAACCGCATTTTTTTGCAAATTCAATTACGTATTCATACAACAATTTTCCTATACCTTTACCGCGACAAGTTTCGTCCACGCACAAATCGTCAATATAGAGCGTTGTATTATCGGTATGCGACGGCTCGTCGCCGTTGTTTATTAACACGCAAAACGCATAACCTAACACTTTGCCGTTTTGAGTTGCAACAAATATAGGTTTAGTTTCATCTGTAAGAATTTGCCTTAACTGTTCGTCAGTATATTTTTTTGCGCCGGGAACAAATAAATCAGGGCGTGCATCACTGTGTACTTTGTGAACCTGAAAAAGCAAGCAGTCAATCATTTCAATATCAGACAGTTTTGCTCTGCGAATTTCAATTTCATTATTCTGCATTGATATCAAAACCTCGTTATATTACTGTTTATAGTACAAATTATTATAGCGTGTTTGCTTAATAAATGCAAGTATAAAATGACTTTGACACTGTGCCGGGTGCTTGTTTGTTTATAATAAAATAAGCATTAAAAAAGGCGAGCCGATGAAAGCGGTTCGCCTTTTAATATATCGTAATGTATTACTCTGCTTTCTCCAACGCAAATGAAAAACTGCCCTCGTTGCACGTGCCGTCCGATTCAATTATTACGTAAATCGTTTTATTGCCTGTAAAAGCTTCGGTTTTTCCTTTAATAGAGCCGTCGGTTCCGATTTCAAATAAGTCTAGCTTTTCACCGTTAAAGTCGTAGTAAACTTTTATATTTCCTTCTTCCAACGACGCTTCATAAGTTAAATATACTTCGTCAGCACCTTGGTTTTTTAATTGCATTGCGCACGTTCCACTAAAACTGCCAAATGAAATCGACGTCTCATTCGACGTTCTCGTCGTTACTATCGCCGTCCCGCTGTAATTACTTGCATATCCGTTTGTACAAGCAGATAACGCAAAGCACAAAACCAACGCCATAACCGCAACGATTATACCTGCAAATTTCTTCATAATACTCTCCGTAAATTATCGTTTGTTGCTAAAATATTATAACACAAACGATATCGGCTTGCAACCGTATTAAGTATGCAAAAATACCGTTTGGATACTCAGAATGACTTATTCGATTACGGTAATCAGTTTTAAGTCTTTCGGTAAATTGCCTATTTCCTTTTTTATAAATTCCGGTACTATATATTTATCATTCAGCTCGCTTACATTCAGCCATTCGAAGGTTAGCGTGTGCTTTCCTTCTTTAAACACGAATTTGTTGCCTTTTTCTAAAATATCCGTATGTGAAATATCCACCAAAAAATAAAAGCAAAGCTCGTGATATCTGTCTTTATTTACCTTTTCGGTAAAAAAGTTTTGGCAAACCCAAAGCGGGCGAACGATTTCGGCGTTTACGTTCATTTCTTCTTTGATTTCTCTTAAAACGGCGGTTTCAGCGGTTTCGTGCAATTCGACTTTTCCGCCGATAAGATAATAATACGGGGCGTTTTCGTCCGTCATTGCCAAGAGCTTATTACCGTTAAGAATTACGGCGCAAGCCCTGTAATTAAATCTGCCGTTTTCCGTTTTTAATACAACGTCCATTTTTACCCCCAAGCAATTTTGTAAAGACGGTTATTTTAAAATGTCGGACAGGGTTTTCATGAGTTTTGCTAAGTCTATCGGTTTAGCCGCAAAGCCGTTCATTCCCGCGTCCATTGCCGCCTTCTTGTCCTCCTCGAAGGCGTTCGCCGTCATTGCAACGATAGGCGTTGCCGCCTTTGCGGAATCGTCCAGCGCACGAATTGCCCTCGTCGCCTCGTAGCCGTTCATAATGGGCATTTGCACGTCCATAAGTATTATATCGTACGTACCGGCGGGATTATTTTTAACGCGCTCCACTGCCACGCTTCCGTCGTCCGCCGTATCGACGGTGAACCCGACGTCTTCCAAAATTTCCTGCGCAATCTCTTGGTTAAGCTCGTTGTCTTCAACCAAAAGAAGCTTCTTCCCGTCAAAACGCTGCGCTGAATTCTTTTCGTCTGCGCTTTCTTGCTCGGCACCAAGCGACTGCGCGGTACCGTCGGCAACGCGGAAACAGAACTTCACGGTAAACTCCGAACCCTTGCCCACATCGCTTTCAACCGTGATGGTGCCGCCCATCAAATCAACGAGGTTTTTAGTGATGGCAAGTCCGAGCCCCGTTCCTTGAATGCCGCTTACGGTGGAGGTCTGCTCACGCTCGAAGGGTTCGAAAACGTGTTGCAAGAATTCTGGGCTCATACCTATGCCGGTATCTTTGACCTTGAACTCGTAGGAAGCGTATCCTTCACGCGCTTCCGCCGTCTGAATAACGCTGACGCCGACTCCGCCCGTCTTGGTATACTTTACGGCGTTGCTTATAATATTCAAAAGCACTTGGTTCAAACGGAGCTTATCGCAAACGACTATCCCGTTAGTAACGTTTACCATATCGACGTTGAAGTCAAGCTGCTTTGCTTTAACGTCGGCTTGGACTATGGTTTGCAAATCACGCATAATTTCGGGAAGGCTTGCTTCCTTCTCGTCGATTTTGACCTTGCCGCTTTCAATTCGGCTCATATCCAGCACGTCGTTGATAAGGCTTAAAAGGTGATTGCCCGAGGTCATAATCTTGCCAAGATAATCGCGTATTTGCTCCTTCTCGTCAAGGTGCTTCTCTGCCAAAGAGGTAAAGCCGATTATGGCGTTCATAGGCGTGCGGATGTCGTGGGACATACTGTTTAAGAAGGTTGTCTTGGACTTGTTTGCGTATTGCGCTTGCTCCAACGCCTCGGTAAGCACTGCCTTTTGTTCCTGCTCCTTGCGGATAACCTCGTCAATGTTTCTAAAGCCCGCAAGGATAAAGCCGCGCCCGTGCCCGTTATTCGAAATTCTTAAATAGGTATACTGCAGGTGGTGAATTTCACCCCTGTCCTCTATGCGGTAGCTGCCGCGGTATTCACCTTCTGCGTTCAGCTTATCCTTTACGGTATCGAGTGCAAGTGCCTTCGAAAGCTCGTCTCTGTCCTCGGGGTGAACGCGGGTGCGGATATAATTTTCAAGAATAACGGCGTAGTTATATTCTTCAACCGAACCCTTCTTCAAGCCCTCGGTTACGTAGCCCTCTAACTTAATAATTTTTGCCGTGCCGTTTTCTTCGTCGACGGAATACACGTTTGCATAATCACGGCTTAAAGCTTCGACTATGGAAAGCTGTTCGCCCATCTTTTTGTTGGACTGCTCGGTTGTGTGGAGTAGCTTTCTGTTCCACCGTCCGCGCAGATAGAGAAACAGTATAACGAATACCACGACGGCAAACGCGACGACGATTGCAATTATAATTGCGGGGTTCGCCTTTAAGTACTGCCAAAAGCTTACGTCCTCAATATTATACGAGGTGTACTTCGCGGCAAGCTGGTTAAGCGTGTCGTCCGAGGTTTGCTTGATACACTTGTTCAGTATGGTTACGAGCTCGTGGTCGGTATCTTCGCTAACGTGCATACTGAAGCTCGTGCTCATACCGTTGACGGAGCTATAGTACAGCGAATTGGTTTGGTCGTGATTTATAAACCACTGTGCGGTATACGAATAGACGTAAGCCGCATCCGCCTCTCCTTTAAGTACGGCGCGCATAGCCTCCTCACCCGTAGCACAGCTTGCGACGGTATACCCCTCACGCTCGAGGGTTGCTTTGAATTGGGAATCTGCAAGAGCCACTTTCTTTATTTCGCCCTTGTGGTCTTGACGGGTTACCCTTGCCATTCTCGCCGTCATATAGCTGTTGGTATTGAATGCGTGGGAGACGTTGCCCTCTTTGATATCGTCGGCATCTGTACTGTCAATTATCACGTTTATGCCGTCCGTGTCGGGAGCAACGAACTCATAATAATCGGAAAGCCCTACGAGCGACATCAGCTCGGAAAAATAATCTGGCATAATGCCTTTTAACTCCCCGTTCTCGGTATAGGAATAGGGCGCTCTGTCGCCGACGGCGGTTACCTTTATTTTCTCGCCCGATTTTACTTTGTTTATGTATTCCTGCTCATATTCGGTAAAGGACAGTTCGGAAGAATAACTCGGCCCGTAGTACTTATAAAACAGCTCGTTTTTCCAGTCGCCCTCGTTGATATCCATCTGCCCGATAGCGTAATTTATCTCTTTAAGCAGTCCATTCGGGTCGCCGTCTTGAACGATTGCGTAAAAGTCATCGTTACCGATAATATCCAGCGTCTTTTCGTCATCAGGCTGCTTTCTTAAATCGCTGGAAATTATTGCGTCAACCTCTTTGTTCTTTAAAGCCTCTGCAAGCTCGTTATCCTTGTCGTATTCCTTTACTTCGTATGAAAAATTCTTTTCTTTTGCAAACGTCTTTAAAATTTCGTTCTGCCTGTTGCCCGTTATCTGCCCGACGGTCATTCCGTCGTACCCGTTATAATTTCCTCGGGTATAACGCTGCTCGTCGGCGCGTATTGACAAAACGGTATTTTTTCTGCCGATAGGAAGGGAAAAGTCGAATTTCTCTTCCCTCGCCTCGGTCCAGCTTGCGGACGTTACCACGTCGATTTCGTCATTTTCAAGCATGGTAAGCATATCGTCCCAAGACTTTTCGTATCCGGTGTATTCAAAATTAATGTGCGAATATTTGGAAACGAGGTTTAAAAATTCAATGCCGTAGCCCGACAGTCTACCGTCATTATCCATATCGTGGTAGCCGTCAAAGCCGAATACGCCTGCTCTGACAGTAACGTAATCTTTCCGTTCTGCTTCGGCAAACGCTATTGAATTTACCGCTATTAAATTAAATAAAAAAAATATCAAGCACGCTATAAATGCCGATATTATTTTTAAGCACGTTTTAAACCGTAATTTGTATTTTGAAACGTTCTGCATACAACACGTCCTTTTTGCGTTCTTCGGGTGTTAATCTAATTCGGAAATGCTTTCCACCGTCAAGCGGTAAATGCTTTCCAAATCGGGCATAAGTGCCGTCACGTCAAGGCTGCCGCCCCTTAAAACTTCCGTAACGGCGGAAGCCTTTTCGTACAGCGCGGTAAAACCGAGGTTTTGCGCAACCCCTTTAAGCGTGTGCGCGGCGCGGAACGCCTCCTCCACCACACCGCGGGCAAGCGCGTCTTTTAAAGAATTAAAGCTTTCGTCCGCGGGGAATTTGCGCACGAAACGCAACACGCGCTCCTCCGTCATTAAGCGGCTTATAGTGTCGGCGTAATTACCTCCGATTTTCTCGTAAAACTTTTCCGTATTCATACCGTATCCTCTTTATAAATGCGCGCCTTAGTCCAAGGTGTAAATTTTGCCGATTGCGCTTTCAAGCTCGGAGTTTTTGCCGTACAGCGCCATAACGACGATACGGCACTTGCAAGGCTCACCCTTAATTTTTATCGTGCACTCCAAACTGACCTCGGGCTTTTCACCCGTTGCCGAGGTAATCGATTTAAATAACTTTTTAAGCGTTTCTTCACCAAAGCAAGCAACAGCTTTAGCGTCGTTTACGGGGTCGGTTACGATATCGCCCACGCCGAGCTTTTCGCCGCCGTCGTCCAAAAAGGAAATCATAGCGGGGTCGAGATAAGCTTCGAAAATAATCTCACGCGAACCGGACGCGATAAACTGATATTTCTCGCGCTCGCGTTCCAACAATTCCAGCGTGCGCTGTGATACGCCAATGCCGCTGCGGGAAATGGCTTCAAGCATAGTACGCTCAACGTCTTTGCGGCTTCCGCCTAAGGATTTAACGCGCAAAGCAGCGCGTATTCTGTCCGCGGAAAATTGCAAAACTTTTAATAAAACGGGGTTGAACGCGCCGCATTCGCCGCTTACAATTTTCTCGACTGCGATATCGTGATGTATCTCTCTACGGTAAGTCAACTCGTCGTACACGTCGGCAAGCGCAACCACTTGTGCGGAAATGGGGATATCGTCCCCCTTCAGTCCGTCGGGATAACCGCTTCCGTCGTACCGCTCGTGATGCGAACGGCAGATTTCACGAGATATGCGAAGTAACGCCTCGTTCTGATAGAAAGGAATATCGTTAAGCATTTGCTCGCCGTACTCAACGTGCTTTTTAAGCAAAGAAAGTTCTTTGGGCGTAAGCTTATCGCGCTTGTTCAAGATATCCGCGTCCACCGCGATTTTTCCGATATCGTGTAGCGACGACGCCGTGGCGATAAGCGAAATTTCTTGCGGGGTCAAGGGATACTTGTCCGTTATCTTCAAAAGGTTCTGTAAAAGTATTTCCGTTACGGTATGAACGTGCGCGACGTGCAAGCCGCTTTCGCCGTTTCTGAATTCCATTACGTGGCTTAAAATATTGATTAAAAGCGATTGGTCCTTCTGCGTTTCGTAAATCTGCTCCTCCACGAGCCCAATAAGGTTTTTCTGTTGGGAATGGAGCATTATAGCGTTCTGCACGCGGCGGTGTACGACCGCTACGTCGAAGGGGCGTTGGATATAGTCGGTTGCGCCAAGCTCGTAGGCTCTGCCGATAAACGACGACCCGCTCTCCGCGGAAATCATAATGACGGGGATATTCTGTATCCACTTGTAACTGTTCATAATATTAAGAACTTCAAGCCCGTCCATTTTCGGCATAACGATATCGAGCAGCACGAGGGATATTTCCACGCTGTAGCTGCGGAGTACGTTTACCGCCTCTATTCCGTTGCGCGCTTCCATAATTTCGAACTCGTCGCCGAGCATATCGGCAAGAATGTCGCGGTTCATTTCCGAATCGTCTACTATTAAAATTTTCTGCCTTCTTTCGTTCATGCCATACTCCGTCTTTCGTATAAACCGAATATAATAATTTTCATTTACAATTATATAATATAATCAGTCAAATATATCATATCACTTATTAGCCGAAAAATCTACACTATCCCGCAAAAAAGTTTTCGGAAATTTTAGGATAAACAGGATATTGTCGGAAAAATCAAAAGCCGCACGGGGTTGCGCTCGTTTTCGCTTCAAATGAAAATTGCTATCAAATGCAAAATTGACAGTAAGTTTGTTTTGTAATATAATAATTTAAAGATTTATTGAGGTGGTTATACTAATGA
>CAMWQS010000059.1 GCA_947176485.1 uncultured Clostridia bacterium
ACATTCGCCTCCGTTTTCTTCGATTATTTTCTGTGCCTCCGAACGCTTAAAATCTTGCAAAGTTCCGGTCAGTACTACGAATTGCCCCCCGAATATGCTTGAAATAACGCTCTTTTGAGTCGTTTGCGGGTTCACGCCCGCCGCAAGCAAATTGTTTACTTCGGCAAGGTTCTTTTCGTCATTAAACCAGTTGACGATAGCCTCCGCAGTTATCTCGCCTACGTTTTCAAGCTCCAAAAGCTCGTCCTTTGTTGCGCTTTTAAGGTTATCGATATTTTTAAAGGCTTTAACCAAATCTTTTGCGGCAACCTTACCGACCCCGTCGATACCCAAAGCGAAGATAAATCTTTCCAAGGAAACGGTTTTGCTTTTTTCGATTGCACCCAATAAATTATTGATTTTCTTATCTTTAAAGCCCTCTAAGGCGGCAAAATCTTCGTAAGTATAATTGTAAACTTGCGAGCACTCGCGCAAATTCAGTTTATCGTACATAAGCTCCGCAGTCTTTTCGGAAAGCCCTTCTATATCCATTGCGTCCTTTGAGGCAAAATGTTCAACCTTGCCCACGACACGCGGCGGGCAATATTTATTAGGGCAGAAAAGGTTCGCCCCCACTTCTTCAACCGAGCTGCCGCAGAACGGGCAAGTTTTCGGCTTTTCAACGTTTAAACTGCCTTCAACGTGCTCCACCGCGCCCAAAATTTCGGGGATGACCTCGTTAGAGCGGCGTATTAAAACCTTACTGCCAACCTTTACGTCTTTACGCGTAAGGTCGCCGAAGTTATTCAAAGTGGCTTTTCTTACGGTCGCGCCGGCAAGCTCAACCGGTTCAACAATTGCAAGTGGAGTAAGCTTTCCCGTTCTTCCGACTTGCCAAACTACTTCTTTTACGGTAGTTATACTTTCCTCTGCCTCGAACTTATAAGCCATAGCCCAGCGCGGGAATTTGTCCGTATACCCCAATATATCCCTTACTTTCGTGGTGTTCAGCTTAATAACCGCCCCGTCAGTAAGCACGTCTAAGTTCTTTCTTTCAACCTCTATTTCTTCTATAGCGGCTTTAACCTCATCCTCGTTCTTGCACAGCCGCAAAAACTCGAACACCTTAAAGCCTTGCTCCTTCAAAAAGTTGAAGTGCGCCATCTGCGAAGGCAATTCACCCTCGCTCATATAGTTCACGTTATAGAATAAAATTTCGGGCTTTCTTTCGGCGGTAATTTTGGGGTCAAGGTTTCTTATCGCCCCCGCCACCGCGTTTCTTGCGTTTTTAAGCTGCTCTTTCGCCGTTTTGTTGTATTCTTCCAAAACGCTTAAACGGATAACCGCCTCACCCTGCACTTCCAAAGTACCATTATAAGGTATCGCAAGGGGGAACGATTTTATAGTTAAACACTGCGCGGTAACGTCCTCGCCTTCAACGCCGTTGCCGCGGGTGGTTGCCCGCACGAACTTTCCGCCGTCGTAGGTAAGACACATCGTCAGCCCATCGAACTTGTACTCGACCGTGTACTCGGGGTTATCTTCAACCTTTTTAATACGCGTAAAGAAAGCGTCAAGCTCGTCGTAGGTTACGGACTTATCAAGGCTGTAAAGCCGCGAAATATGCTTGTGCTTTTCAAAGCCCTTTATAGGCTCGCCGCCGACGCGCTTCGTCGGGCTGTCAAACTCCACCTTACCAGTGCTTTCTTCCAAAGCGCGAAGCTCGTCGTAAAGTTTGTCATACTCCCTGTCCGAAACGGACGGATTATCCAAAACGTAGTACTCGTACGCCCATTTATTAAGTCGGTCGATAAGCTCTCTCATTCTGCTCATTTCTTCACCAAAACGCGCTGAATTTGCGCCGTAAAATATTAATTGCCCCCAATATATGCTTGAAATAACGCGGTTTTTGTCGATTTATAAAATCGTAAGCGGGGCTAAGCTTGCGGACAATTCTTTGATGCCTTGCCCGTCAAAAGCAACGTTAATTATATTGCCGTCGTTCTTTAACGCAACGACCATCCCAACGCCGAATTTGGGGTGCCGCACGCGCATTCCTACCGAGTATTTGCCCTTGCCGTTTGCCGCATTCTCAGTCTTTTTTGCACCGCTGAAAAAGCCTTTAAAGCTGCCGATTTGAGGCGTGCTTTCTTCGTATTCGTCATACGCGGAATACAGTGCTTTACCGCTTGACTGCGCGGTGCCGCCACCGTAGGACGAGCCGCCGTACTTCCGCATGCTGCTTGAATAGCCAAAGTTCGGTCTTTCGTACGCCGCTGCACCCAACACGGGTGCAAGCTCGGCTATAAAGCGCGAGGGGCGCGTTAAGTCCCTATGCCCGTAAAGATAGCGAGATTTTGAACGGGTTAAGTACAGCTTTTCCTTTGCGCGGGTTATCGCAACGTACATTAGCCTGCGTTCCTCTTCCTCGCTTCTGCCGTCTTCCGAAAGCCTTGACGAGGGCATAATTCCGTCTTCAAGCCCGCAAATGAATACCGTGGGGAATTCAAGTCCCTTTACGGCGTGAATAGTTGCCAAGCTTACGTAGTCGCCGTCGTCCATTTCGTCCAAATCGGAAGAAAGCGTTACTTGGTTTAAATATTCGTCCAGCGTTGCCGTGGGGTTTAGACGCGAAAAATCGTCTACCGAGGCGATAAATTCGTCTATGTTGGCGAGCTTGCTGTCGCCGTCGTCAGTGCCGTCGTCGTAGGCGGAGCGGATATTCGTTTTGTTGAGTACGTCGCGCACGAGCTGAGCAACGGGCGTATCCACCGCCGAAATGATAAGCCCTTTTATAAGGTCGGCAAAGTCCTTTATTTTGTCTTTGGTGCCGCGGGGCAACGGAAGTTCTTCACAGTCGACTGCCGCATCGTACAGCGTAAGACCGGTGCTTTGCGCGTATTCGTACATAATCTGAACGGTTCTGCCGCCTATCCCGCGCTTGGGCACGTTGATAATTCTTTCAACCGCCTCACTGTCGTAGGGGTTGGAAATGATACGAAGGTACGCAAGAATATCTTTGATTTCCTTTCTTTCGAAGAATCGGAAACCGCCGAATACCTTATAAGGTATTCCGTATTTTGTAAATTCCTGTTCGTACGAGCGCGTCAAGGCGTTTATACGCATTAAAACGGCAAAGTCGGAATACTTTTTGCCGCGTGCGACTGCGTCCGTGATGGCGCGTGCCGTGTAAAGGGCCTCGCCCGCTTCTTCTTCAGCTTGGTAGTACACGGGGCTGTCACCTTCGCCCGCCTCGGTCCACAGCTCTTTGCCGCGTCGTTCGATATTATTCTTTATGATGCAGTTGGCGAGCTTTAAAATAGATTTGGTTGAGCGGTAGTTGCGCTCTAATTTGTAGATTTTTGCGTTAGGGAAATCCTTGTCGAACTTCAAAATATTGTCTATTTCCGCCCCGCGCCAGCCGTAAATTGACTGGTCGTCGTCTCCGACGACGAAAAGATTGCCGTGTTTAGACGAAAGCAGCTTTATAATTTGGTACTGCACAGAGTTGGTATCTTGGAACTCGTCAACCAAAACGTATTTGAACTTGTCCGCAAGATAGTCGCGTGTTTCTTCGTCGCGCTTTAAAAGGCGCAAAGTTTCCAACAATAAATCGTCAAAATCAAGCGCGTTGTTTTCTTTTAAGTGCTTATCGTACTTCTCGTAAATTACGACGATGTCGTCCATACCGCGCTCGCGGGCGTACCTGTTACCATATTGAACGGGGTCAAGCCCAAGCATTTTAGCGTTGCCAATGTGGAATTTTGCGTTTTTCAAAAGCTTGTCGTCGTCGAAATCGAGCTCTTGAAAGGATTTTTTAATGACGTTTGCACGCTCGGTTTCGCTGTAGATGGAAAAGTTAGGTTTAATACCCGCCTTTTCGGCGAACTGCCTTAAAATTTTAACGCACATAGAGTGGATAGTACATATCCACTTGCTTTCACCGGCGTCGTCGCCAAGCATGCGCTGCAAGCGCTCCTTCATCTCGCCCGCGGCTTTGTTAGTGAAAGTGATGGCAAGTATTTCCGATAGGCTTGCCTTTTCCTCTCTTAATATGTAAGCTATGCGCGAAGTTAAAACGCGGGTTTTGCCACTGCCCGCGCCCGCAAGAACGAGGACTGCACCCTCAGTATCGCATACGGGTTTTAACTGTTCTTCGTTAAGGTTTTTTAAGAGTTCATCCATATAGTTTATTATATCATAAGTTATCGCAAAATTCAATTAAATAATGCCGGCTTCCTTCTCTTTTCTGTAACGCTGCAGCGCGCTAAGATATTTTGAAGAAAGCTCCAAATTATACCTTTGCTTTTCCTCGTAAGATAAGGTGGAGTAATACTCTTTATCGGTCAGTCTGCCCAGGGCATCCGAAACTTCCCCTTCGGACTCTAAAAGCTGTTTTACCCTTTGGTAAAACTCGTCCTTCTTTTCGCCCTTAATTTCGCTTTTTACTCGGCTCTTAATGGAAGATTTGACCTTGATTTCGCTAAGTCCTTTGTTTTTCGCGTCAATAGTGTTTTTCTCAATGTTTTCCTTACAGTCTGCCCAGTAATTACTTTTAAGTCTGTTTTTAGCGGCTTTCGCCATACGCTTTAAGTCGTCCATAAAAATGCAAAATCCTCCTTTACTCGACATTTTCCGTAATGAAAAAAGTCCGTCGGACTTGCGTCCAACAGACTTCAAAATTAATTTTTGTTTCTCTTTCTTGCAGCTTCTGCTTTCTTTCTGCGCTTAACGGAAGGTGATTCGTAGAATTCCTTCTTGCGAAGGTCGCCGATTATACCGTCACGCGAGCACTTTCTTTTAAAACGACGAAGCGCGCTTTCAACTGATTCGTTCTCGCCTACCTTGATAGTTGACATCTCTTTTCACCTGCCCTTGCCTAAGCTTTATTTGCCGAAAATTCAAACAGCTTTATTAGTATAACAAACTAACAAATTTAAGTCAATCGTTTTAAAGGAATTTATTGCCATTATTTTTTAGCAGTTTTTAAGTGCGATTTTTGAGGGATAAATATGCGTAGACCCACATATATGCCGCAAATAACGCGTTTTTTCGACAAATTACTCAATGGCTTTTAAGCTTTCGTTCATATCGATTTTTACGATTTTGGGCTTTAACATTAAAGTTACTATAAACGCGAAGAAAAGCACGATTGCGGGAGCGATTAGCCACCAGAACCAACTTACGCCGCCTATTGAGCCGACGGCTATTATATTGAATAACAGCATCATTATAAGCGTTGACAGAGGGTATCCGAAAACTATTCCCACGGCGGTATCGATATAAACTTCACGGTAGATATAGCCCGCCACTTCCTTTTCCTGATAGCCGAGGACCTTTAAGGTTGCAAGCTCGCGGTTTCTTTCGCTGACGTTGATATTGGTTAAAGTGTAGATAACTGCGGCAGTTAAAAGCCCCGCAAAGATTATTACGACGACGGCAATAGCCATGACGGACGGGGAATTTATTCCGCCGAACAGACAAACGTCTAAAAGAGCGAGCCCCGCCATTACGAGTGCGGTTGACACGGCAACCGCCACCACCGTCATTATAAACCGCCCTAAATACCTTAAAACGTTGCGCATTGTAGATTTGTATTTAAACGAGAGGGCGTTCCAGATAAACGGAATTCTTTCTAAAAATACCTTTTTGCCCACCTTGGGAGGTTTGGGACGGAGAAGATTTGCAGGCGTTTCACTAGTGAGCTTTAACCCCGCTATTAGCGTAGCTAATAGAGTTATTGCGACGATTACGAAAAATACTATTAAATAGAAGGGCAAGGCAACGGCAGAAGATACCGGCGGCATTGCAAAGCTGTAATTGAACACGTAATAGATAAGGTGCGCAAGACCTAAACCAACGAAGTAGGAAGCCGCGCCTCCGACGCCCGCAGCAATCATTGCAAACAATACGTATTTGAATACTATTTTAAAGGACGAATATCCAAGCGTCCTAAGACACGCTATTTGCGCCCGTTCTTCCTCCATTAACCTCGTCATAGTGGACTGCGCGACGAGTGCGGTTACGAATACGAACGCAACCATTAAAACGAGCCCTATCCCCATAACCTTGTCGGCGTAAGAATTGAGCGACACGAAGCTGTAATTTTTGTAAAGAGAAAGAATTTCCACTTCGTCTTCGGTTGTATTGAGAGTAGAATAAATTATTTGCTGTTGCGCGTTAACGTAATCTTCGTAGCCTTTGTCAAATGCGTTAAAGACGCTTCTGTCGGGAAGTGCAACGTAAAGTGCGTTGAAAGGCAAAAGTTTGTTGCCGTAAAGCTCGGGAATGACCGACGTGGACAAATACAAAACGTTGTCCAAAGTATCAAGAGCGTTTACCGCATCGATAGTGTCGGGAACTTCCACATCTTTATCGTTATAGTCGCTTGGCTCTCCGTCGTTGGCAAAAGTCAACGGACTTAATACCGTACCCGTAACCGTAACTTCCTTTTTAGAAAGCTCTAAAGTCTCAAGAAATTCAAACTTGCTTACGTCGGCATTAGGGTCGTTATATAGCGCAAGCTGCTTCAAAATATTGCCGAAACTCAAGGATATGTGGGCACCAATTGAAATTCCGCGTATTTTGTTATCGGATTTTTCGCACAGAATTTCAAGCTCGTTTGAGGGGGCTTCACCCTCTATCAAATCGGGTTTATTGACCGTCCAGTCTTCACCGAAGTAGTCTTCAAGAAAGCATAGGCGTACGGTTTGCTCCTCACCCTCAATTTCGATTTTTGCATCAACCTGTGCACCCACGCTTACGTTAGCTTCGCCGTAAAGCTCCTTCAGTTCTTCAACGCCGTCAGCATTAAATTCGCCGCGAACGGTCAAGTCGCTGACGTTTTGGGCTTTGTAGTAGTCGGTCATGGAGTACTTGATTTTGTCCGTAGAAGTACCTATACCCGAAATGAAACCCACCGCCACTATGACGATAAAAATTATTGAGATGAAACGCGTTATATGTTTTTTGAACATCCGCGTTAGGGTCTTTAAGTAGGTTTTCATTTTACCACTCTATATCCTCTATGGGGCTGGGATTGGGATTGACTACGATATTTTCGATTTTTCCGCTTTTTATGTACACGACCTTGTCAGCCATATCTTTGAGTGCGGAGTTGTGCGTAACGACTATGACGAGGCGCTTCTTTTCTTTGCACACGTCGTGTAAAAGCTTTAAAATTTTCTTGCCAGTGTTATAGTCAAGCGCGCCAGTAGGCTCGTCACAGAGCAAAAGCTTGGGGTTTTTCGCTACCGCACGCGCTATGGAAACGCGCTGCTGCTCTCCGCCGGAAAGCTGTGCGGGGAAGTTTGAGAGCCTTTCTTCAAGCCCTACTTCTGTTAAAACCTCCTTGGGATCAAGGTGGTCTTTGCAGATTTCGACCGCGATTTCGACGTTTTCAAGCGCAGTGAGATTTGGCATAAGATTGTAGAACTGAAAAACGAAGCCTACCTCGTTGCGCCTAAACTGGGTTAAGCCGCGCTTATCGAGAGAGGTTATCTTTTTATTGTCGAGAATAATCTCGCCCGAGGTTGCGTTATCCATTCCGCCCAACAGATTTAAAAGGGTGGTTTTACCCGCGCCGGAGCTACCGAGAATAACGACGAACTCGCCGTCCTCCAACTCAAAAGAAACGTCGGATAAAGCGGTTACGCTAACCGTACCCGTTTTATATTCCTTGCCGACACCCGTTAAAGTGAGAAAGCCCATAATAACCTCAAATACTTTTTTATAAATTAAAACATTAATTTTTAAGTTTGTAAAGTATAACTTGACTTTTTAAAAAAGTTTCATTAAAATATCATTTAACTGATATTGATATCTTTGCGGATATGGCGGAACGGCAGACGCGCTGGACTTAGAATCCAGTGAGAAATCGTGTAGGTTCAAATCCTATTATCCGCACCATAAAGCTTCGGCTAAAGAATTTTGCCGAGGCTTTTATTTTGTAAAAAACGGGTAAAGCGGGTGCAAAAGAGAAAAAATGGAAAAATTCTAAAAAATTGCCTAAAAACGCACATATTGGCGGGTCAATGAGATTTTTGCACCGATTTTAGCATCAAAACACCACGAAAGTGCGGCATATATGGGGGGCAATTGAAATTTTGACGGTTTTTTTGAAGCGCCGAAAAAAAATAAAACCGCCATATGTGCGGGGCAATTGAAAAATTTTTGAGTTTAAATTTATAATTTTATCATAAAGTCTATTGACTATTTTTTTATTTTTGCGTATAATTTAAGTGATAAATTCGGAGGCTTGGAATTTGAAATCCGTCAAAAAAAACGGCAGCGTTAAGATTACGAAAAAAGCGGTTTTAAAAATTTTAAAGGACTATTCGATAATTACGCTGGGCTGTATAATTTACTCGCTTGGCGTTGCCCTATTCCTTGACCCTTACAATATCGCACCTGGCGGTGCAACCGGCATTGCGATTATCATTAACGAGATATTGCCGATAGAGACGAATATAACCGGAATACTGATTATCGTTATAAACGTCCCGCTGTTTGTTTTGGGGGCGGTGTTCGTCGGAAAGAAGTTCGCTATTTCAACCCTGTTTGCAACGGTGGTTTCCTCCCTTATGATTGAGCTTTGGAACTTCGCATTCAAGGACTGTGAAGTTTTTAAAACTGACGGACTTCTAATTCCCGCGCTTATCGGCGGGGCACTGTTCGGCATAGGGCTTGGGCTGATATTCAGAATGGACTCTTCAACGGGCGGCACCGATATTATAGTAAAGATTTTGAGAAAGAAGTTCCGCTATATCAAAACCGGCGTTATATCGATGGTTATCGACGTAACGATAATGGGTGTGGCGTTTGCGGTTTTCCAAGACTTCGAGCTTGCGTGTTATACGCTTATAGCGATAGTCGTTTTTACCTTACTTTTCGATTTGGTTTTGTACGGCGGGAATTCCGCAAAGCTTTTATACATTATTACCACGGAAGAAAAATCTGCGCTTATTTGCGACAAGATTTTAAAGGAGCTTGACATAGGCGCGACCTACGTTGAAGGCGAGGGCGCTTACACGGGCGAGGGCAGGCGCATTATTATGTGCGCGGCGAAAAACTTCCAGTACCCGAAAATCAGGGACGTTGTGAAAGAGATTGACCCCCACGCCTTTATGATAGTTTCTTCCGCAAAAGAAATTTACGGTGAAGGCTACAAAGACCACTTTGATGACGAGCTTTGAATTCTCAAAACAGTGGACACCCACTGTTTTGCAAAGCGAGATGAGCAAACGCATAAGG
>CAMWQS010000060.1 GCA_947176485.1 uncultured Clostridia bacterium
TAAGCAAACTGCCGCCCAATAAACGCCCCGTAAACACGGTGTTTCAAAAGTACGCGCTATTCCCCCACCTTAACGTTTACGAAAACATAGCGTTCGGACTGCGCCTTAAAAGAATCGAGACGACAGTCACCGACAAAAACGGCAACGAGCGCGTTAAGAAGATTAAGCTTGGAAAAGCCGACATTGATAAAAAGGTGAAAAAGGCGCTGGAAATGGTTGACCTCGAGGGCTTTGAAAAGCGCAGTGTTTCCACCCTTTCGGGCGGTCAGCAACAGCGTATCGCCATTGCCCGCGCGCTCGTCAACGAGCCCGAAATTCTGCTTCTTGACGAACCTCTCGGCGCTCTCGACCTCAAAATGCGCAAGGAAATGCAGATTGAGCTTATCAATATGCACAAGCGCCTCGGCATAACCTTTATCTACGTTACGCACGATCAGGAAGAAGCGCTCACTATGTCCGACAAAATCGTCGTCATAAACGACGGCGAAATTCAGCAGATAGGCACTCCCACCGAAATTTACAACGAGCCGGTGGACACATTCGTTGCCGACTTTATAGGCGAAAGCAATATTTTCAACGGCGCGGTTGTAGGAAAGCTTAAAGTCAAGTTCTGCGGTGCAACCTTCGCCTGCCTTGCCGATTACGTAATCAACCAGCGTGGGGCCGTAGTAGTCCGCCCCGAAGATATAAAAATCTGCAAACCCGGAGAAGGGCAGCTTAAAGGCACCGTCATTTCTTCGGTGTTCAAGGGCGTGCATTACGAAATTACGGTAATCGTAGGTAAATTCGAAATTATTATTCAAAGCACCTCCACCGCCCCCGTCGGCAGCACTATCGGGCTTAGAATAGAACCCGACGGTATTCACCTTATGGAAAAGGTTTATACCGTGAACAAATACGACGGTGAAATCACCAAAAACAATACCGTCAAGTTCGGCGACGGTGAGTTCGAGTGCGACGTTACTCAGCTTTACCCCTCCTCTCATTTGGACGAAGAAGGCTATCTTATCACTGCAAACGGTGAAAAGGTCGACCTTACGGGCGTTGAAGTCAGCGTTGAAGTTGATACCAACGACATTCAGATGAGCGACGACGAGGACGCAGGCGGCGCACAGGGCAACATTATTTCAATGATTTACAAAGGCGACCACTACCGCTATATCGTAAGAACGGAAGAAAACGAGGAAGATTACGTTCTTTCTTGCCCCGACACTTGGAACACGGGCGACTTCGTAGGCATTATTATTCCGAAAGACAAAATCAAGCTTACTTTAAAGCCCGCGGGAGAGAGTAAATAAAATGAAAGGACTGCGTTTTAACAGAAAGCACCTGTGCATACCTTACGCGGTGTTTTTGGTTTTATTCGTGATAGCGCCCCTATTCGTAATAGTTTACTATGCGTTTACTAACGGGCAAGGGCACTTCACCTTCGATAACTTCGTGAACTTTTTCACAAGCACTAAAACTTTGGGGACGCTTTTATACAGCTTTGCGGTGGCAATAGTTACTACTGCCGTTTGCCTCGTTATCGCCTACCCAACTGCTTATATTCTTGCAAGAAGCAAAATGAAGAAAAAGTACGTTCTATTGCTTTTATTTATCCTCCCCATGTGGATAAACTTTACGCTTAGAATTACCGCACTTAAAGAGGTTTTATCCGTCATAGAGGGCAACATCTCAGTCTATCCTTTTTTGAACTCCGTGATAGGAATGACTTACGACTTCTTGCCGTTTATGATTTTACCTTTGTACACCTCCTTACAAAAACTTGACAACAGTCTTTTAGAGGCGGCTTCGGACTTGGGCGCAAGCAAAGCAACCGTGTTTTTAAGAGTAACTTTACCACTTTCCGTACCCGGAATAATTTCGGGAATAACGATGGTGCTTCTTCCTTCCATGACGAACTACGTCGTTTTGGATATGCTTTATAACAACACCTATATAATGGGCAGCCTTATCGGCAGTTATTTCAGCGCGTACGACTGGAACAACGGCTCGCTGATTTCACTAGTACTCCTTATAATTATTTTCATAGTTACGCTTGTAACCAACCGTTTCAGCGATAAAGACGCAAACAACAAGGGGGCGATTTTATGAAAAAGTATTTACGCATAATTTGGCTTGCCCTCGTTCTTCTGTTTATATATATCCCTATTTTAGTGCTTGCCGTTTACAGCTTTTCGGAAGCTACCGTCGTTGGCGCAAATATGGGCGGATTTTCATTTGAGAATTATATAAACCTTTTCAAAAATGAAGAACTCAGAAATATGATTTTGGGCACTATTCTTCTCGCCTTCGTCTGCGCGTGCATATCAACCGTGCTTGCAACTTGCGGCGCGATAGGAACGTTTTATTCCAAGAAATTGCCCAAAACGCTTATCAATACGGCAAATCAGATACCCGTAGTCAACGCCGACATAGTAACGGGCTTTTCCATCTGCATTCTGCTTATCGTTATGCTGAGGATAAGCAAGGACACCTTTATTCCTTTAGGGATAGGGCACGTCGTACTGACCACCCCCTTCGTTTATCTTTCCATATTGCCCAAATTAAAGCAAATGGATAACAGCTTATACGAGGCGGCTTTGGACCTTGGCGCAACACCCGCACAAGCACTTTTCAAGGTGGTTTTGCCCCAGCTCATCCCCGGAATACTTTCAGGCTTTATGCTTGCTGTTACCCTTTCTTTGGACGACTACTTCGTTACTACATATACTAAACCCTCCACCTTCGATACGATAAGCACCTACGTCGTAAACGCAACCAAGGGCAGTCAGACCGAAGTTAAAACCGCGCTTTGGGCGCTTTCAACCCTTATTTTCTTAATCGTTATCGTTATAGTCGTAGTTATGAATATTATGGCGAGCAGAAAAAAGGAGGCAACGCATGGGAAAATTTAAAAAGATTTTATCCGTTGCCGCTGCTTGCGGACTTATCGGTGCTTCAGCTTTGACTATGGCGGGCTGCTCGGAACAAGACGGAGTAATTACTTTACGCGTATGCAACTGGGAAGAATACATTGACCTTGGCGGTTGGAAAGATGACGAGCGTATCACGCTTGACAACGGAGAAGAAATATTCGGTGTAAACGCAATTTACGACGACTTCACCGAATGGTTCAACGAAACCCACGACTACAAAGTTAAAGTTGAGTACTCTACCTTCGGCACCAACGAAGACTTATACAACCGTTTAAGCTTGGGGGACGTTTACGACTTGGTTTGCCCCTCCGACTATATGATAATGAAGCTTCTTGCCGAGGATAAAATTCAAGAATATTCCACCGACTTTGAAAGCGGGGAATACGCAACGAACGTTTCACCCTATATTAACGGAATATTCACACAATACCATTGGGACAAATACGCCGCTTGTTATATGTGGGGCACTACAGGAATCGTCTACAACCCCGAAAAAATCGAAGACGTTGCCGACGTATCTACTTGGAACATTCTTCTGAATGAAGATTACAAAAGGCAAGTTACGATTAAGGACAACGTGCGCGACGCCTACTTTGCCGCGTTAGGTATTATCAACAGCGAGAAGCTGACAACCCAACTGCTTGATAGCGAAGAATTAACCAACTTAATGAACGCCACAGACAGCGAAACTATAACAAAAGCCGAGGACGTCTTAAAAAGGATAAAAAACAACGTTTATTCCTTTGAAACCGACTCGGGCAAAGCTGATATGGTTACGGGTAAAGTAATTGCGAACTACCAGTGGTCGGGCGATGCAATAACAATTTTAGACGGAGCTGACGCTGACGGTACCGAGCTTTGGTATTCGGTACCCGACGAGTGCGCAAACCTTTGGTTTGACGGTTGGGTTATGCTAAAAAGCGGCATTGACGGAAACGAGAAAAGACAAGCTGCCGCAGAAGCCTTCGTTAACTTCCTTTCCCGCCCCAAAAATGCGATAAGAAATATGTACTATATCGGCTACACCTCCGCTATTGCGGGCGATACCGTTTTCGAGTATCTTGACTGGAACTACGGTGCAGAAGACGACGTTGATACGATTGATTACGACGTCAATTATTTCTTCAAAAAAGATGACAACGACGGCAAATATATTATTTATGCTGATGCGGATAACTTTAAGATTGACGAAAATACGGGAGAAATCAACCGCGGCAGACAGCTTTTTGCGCAGTATCCGCCAGAAAACGTAAAAAGCCGCAGCGTAGTTATGCGCGACTTCGAGGACAAACTTACGGATATAAACCAAATGTGGATTAACGTAAGGTGCCTTGACGTTACGGATATATCCCCCGTTACTATCGGAATTATCTGCGGAGCCGTAGGACTTATTACAATTGCTTCCTTGCTTTACGCTTTCAGATACAAGCTGTTCATTAAATATAAACCCAAAAATGGATATTCAAAGGTTGAAGAATAAAAAAGAAGCCCCCGCCGATTGATCGGCGAGGGCTTAAATTTACGTTTAAGAAATTACTCTAATCATTGAAACGACGTTTGCAACGCCCGATGCGTTTAAATCTTCAACCGTTTTCTTTACGTCGTTTTCAAAAGTATTATGCGTAATTATGATAAGCGGCACTTGTCCGTTTCCCGCTTTCTCTTGTATTACTTGTGAAATGCTTATTCCGTGCTTTGAAAAATGTGAAGTTATTTTTGAAAGCACGCCCGTTTTATCCTTGACTGACAGCCTTAAGTAATACTCGCTTTCGAAATTCTTTATAAACTTCGTGGCGGGGTCAGCCTTTTCCGTGTTCTTAAAAGTTGAATAATTGCTTCCTTGATGGGTTGCGCAGTAAATAATATCGCCAACTATCGCACTCCCCGTAGGCAAAGCACCCGCACCGCGGCCGTAAAGCATAACGTCCTCCACGCTGTCACCGGTAATATAAACAGCGTTATAACTGTCGTTTACGTTTGCCAACGGGTGGCTTGATTTAATAAACGTAGGATGAACACGGACTTCAATTCCGTTGTCGCCGTTCTTGCCTATGGCAAGAAGCTTTAACGCATAACCGAGTTGCTTACCGTATTGAATGTCCGTAGGGTCAACGTTTGTAATACCTTCACGGTAAATTTCGGTATAGGGAACTTTCGTGTGGAAAGAAAGACTTGAAAGTATTGAAAGCTTATAAACGGCGTCAAAGCCCTCAACGTCGGAAGTAGGGTCTGCCTCCGCATAGCCCAGCTTTTGCGCCTCCTTCAAAACGTCGGAATACGGTGCTCCACAGTCGGACATTTTAGACAAAATGTAGTTAGTCGTGCCATTAATTATACCCGTCAGCGAGGTTATTTTATTGCCTTGCAAATTATCTAAAAGTGCACGGATAACGGGTACGCCGCCAACGCAACTTGCCTCGAAATACAGTCCGCAGTTATTCTTCTTTGCGACCTTTTCAAGCTCGTGGCTATACTTGCAATAAAGCTCCTTATTAGAAGTAACGACCGACTTGCCCGAATTTAAAACGGCAAGCACGAAAGATTTTGCGGGCTCTATGCCACCAATTGATTCAACGACTATATCTATTTCCGAATTGGAGCATATTTCCGCTATGTTAGAAACGATTTTACTCTCGTCCACGCCAAGTGAAAGCGCACGCTCACGATTAAGTTCAAGAACCGCCTCGACGGTAACGTCCACTTCGTGGTTTTTATTGTAAAACTCTCTGTGCTCAGTAAGAATTTTATAAGTTCCGCCACCGACAACTCCAAGGCCGAGAATTGCCACGCCAACTTTTTTCATTTTACTCCTCCGTATTGTTAAGGTTATACAGATACTTTAAACCGTCAAGCGTCAAAAGCTTGTCCACCTTGTCAATGCAAGATATTTCTTTTGCAATAATTTCCGAAAAACCGCCCGTTGCTACAACGGTTACGTTTTCACACTTCATTTCGCGTTTAATCTTTTTAACTAAGAACTCAACGAGCCCCGCAAAGCCGTAAAATATTCCGGACTGCATATTTGTTACGGTGTTCTTGCCTATGACAGTTGAAGGACGCTCTATCTCCACTCTGGGAAGCTTCGCAGTACCGCTGACCAAGCTTTCCAAAGAGCCCTTTATTCCGGGGGCAATTACGCCGCCGATAAAGTCCCCATTGTTATTAATAACGTTAAAAGTCGTTGCGGTACCGAAATCAACGATAATCAGTGGATAGCCGTACTTTCTAACAGCCGCTACGTTATTTACAACCCTATCAGCCCCAACTTCTTTGGCGTTGTCTACTTTTAGGTTCAGTCCGGTTTTTAACCCGGGCGCAAGCATCATAGGCTTAATTTTAAGGTACGTTCTGCACGTTCTGTCCAATGTATAATCAAGCTGAGGCACGACTGACGAAATAATTCCGCCCGTTATGTCCTCCGCATTAACGCCGTTATTACCGAGAATACTTAGAAGTTGACCACCATACTCGTCAGAAGTTTTCTTATGCTCGGTTGCGACGCGGAAACTCAGTTTTAGAGTATCACCGTCGTAAACGGCAAATTTTATATTCGTGTTACCTACGTCAAGACAAATTATCATTTTCTGAAACGTTCTCCGCACTTTCAATAACTTTCTTAGGCTTGTTTATAAGCGTATGGTTGATTTTTTTAAGGACAGCAACGTATATCGGCACCAAAATCAGACAAGCAGCCAACTCTATAGGGAAAAATATTGTAACGGCTACGTTCATTATGGCAGTAAACGACCCCATAAAATTGCCGCTCCATATATTAATTGCAAGAAGATACAAAACAGTATTAGTCAGCGAGCCTACAACACCGGCAACTCCGGCGGGTATACTTTCACGCACAAACACACTTTTTGACTTTTTAAACAATTTAAAAAGCCCGAAATACGTCCAGTACGCCGTTACACCGACGAAAAATCTGGGTAAAACGCTAATAAGCGGGTTTGCATAAACTATAAAAAGCGATGCAAAAATAAGACAGAAAAGACAGCTTGCAAGTCCTAAAAGCGTTCCGCCGATAAAACTCTTTTTCCAATCATCATAAATACTTAACGCAATAGCGACGGGCAATGAAAGGAAACACGGCGTTGTACCAAGAACTAAAGACAATGCGCCTTCCAACAAAAACAGCACGAATATCAGCGCAAACATAACGCCGACAAAAGCGATAAAGTGGGCTTTATCCCTTTTCATAAAAAAACCTCCGTCCGATTTCCCAATAAGAATATCGGCAGCAATAAAAATATTATACTTAAATAAACAGTCCACTCTTACGTAGCGGCTGAAAGTATATTGTTTTAAATAAAGTTTAACATAATAAATTTTATTTTTCAAGCAAATGAAAAGGACTGTAACATTTTTAAGAAAATTTAAATATTATTTAGTATACGAAACCTGTTAAAGGCTTGAAACCTTTACAGACAAAGCCTGCGTGGAACAACAAAATAAACTCTACATACCGCCACGCAGGAAAGTTAAGGAGGTTACTTATGAACTTATTTTCTAGCTGCGGTAACAACAGCTGCCTTTGGATTTTGATACTTTTATTGCTTGCGGCAAGCAGCTGCAGCGGTAACGGTCTTGAAGGCGTACTTTCCGGTAGCTGCATCCCCGTTCTCATCGCGCTCATTTACAGCATGTGGAAGAACGGCACGCTGTCCAGCCTTCTCTGCGGCGGCGGCAACGGTTGTGGCTGCGGTTGCGGTTGCAACTAATTAAAAAAAGGGTTTGCCGAAAGGTAAACCCTTTTATTTTTTTGTCCAAAAGCACTATCAATCCACGCCAAATTTTTAAAGCAGCAAAAAGGCGTTATATGCTATATATTATGGGGACAATTGTGAAACCTGTTTCACAATTGTCCCCATAATATGCTTGAAATAAGCCCTTACACGGTCAAATGCAAGGGCTTAAAAGCAAAATTGATTTAATTATTTTCCGATACGAATTTATATATCGCGGCAACGGTTTTTCCGTCGCAAATTTCACCGCTTTCAATAAGACCTAAAACTTCACCTAAAGGCTTAAAGCTTACCGACAAGAACTCACCGTCATCCAAACTTTGGCTGCCGCCGTTACGACAATTTTTTGCAAGAAAAATATGAATTATTTCGTCCGTATATCCGGGCGTAGGATATAGCTTTATATACGGAATAAGGTCTGCGGATATTCCCGTTTCCTCTTTAAGCTCCCGCGCCGCCGCGATTATCGGGTCCTCTCCCCTTTCAAGTTTTCCTGCGGGGATTTCGTAAATCTCTTTTCCATAAAGATAGCGGTACTGTTTGACAAGCAACACCTTACCGTCGACCACACATAAAACAGCAGCCCCACCCGAATGTCGAACGCACTCCCTTTTGGAAGCAGTCCCGTCGGGCAATTCCACGTCGTCAACTTCGAGTTTTAAAATCTTTCCGTCGTAGACAGTTCTGCCATGCAATTTCTTTTCAAAAAACTTCATAAAGTCTTTTCGTAAGCCTCGATAAGTTCTATAATCTCAGCTATTCCTTCGGAAACACATTTGTTATTCAAAACAAAATAACTGTATCCGCAAAGTAAAGCATCAATATTTTCGACATTGCCGGCTTTAAGGTTTTTAGCAAGCGCCGTCAACATTTTTAAACCGTTCTCCTTCTCTTCGTCGGCAATTTGGCTTTTTGATATGAAATCCATTTCTTGTGAAAGCGCAACGCCGAGCGCCGACGAAATTTCACCGGCAAGCGAAGATTTGTCTGATTCTTCTTGTATTAATGCTATTTCCTCTCTGAACACTTGCGAAATGCAGTCTTGCAAACCTTTGATTACTGTGTTGCAAAATGCTTGATAGCTTGCAAAATAACTACCGTCCTCGGGAAAATACTGCCTTAAAAAGTCGTTCAAATTAATATTATCCTTATCGAATTCAACCAAAAGACAGAAAATAAACGCAAGTCTTTGCCCGACGGTTTGCGGAAGAACAACGTAGCTTCTTGTAAAAATTCCGTCGTTAACCGTTAAAAGGCACTGGCTTTTTGCTTCAAGATAATTAAATCCGTTAGTTACGGTCTCAAAAAGCCTATATAAATCGGGACAATTGACGATACACTTCAATAAATCCTTAATTTTGGTCGTTGCCATAATAAATTTGCAGCTTTTAAGTTCTTCGCATTTGTCCAAAAATGATAAAACCTGTTCTTTCGTATCCGACATATTTTCGCCTCTCGTAAAATTTTATAAACCGTGCGTAAAGCGTTTTTTTTATTATAACAC
>CAMWQS010000061.1 GCA_947176485.1 uncultured Clostridia bacterium
GTGTGAAGGGGTGTTAAATGGATAAGGGCAAGATTATTGAAAGTATGACATTGCGCCAAAAGGCGGATTTCTTGACGGGTAAAAACTTCTGGGAAACGCTCGACCTTCCGGCACTGGGCGTGCCGTCGATATTTTTATCGGACGGGCCCCACGGGTTAAGGCGTCAAGCGGCTAAGGCAGACCATCTCGGCTTAAACGCAAGTATCCCCGCAACGTGCTTCCCCACGGCTGCAACTATGGCAAACTCGTGGAACGAAGAGCTCGGCGAAGAAATGGGCAAAGCTTTGGGCACTGAGGCGGCTTCTTTAAACGTAAACGTCATATTAGGTCCCGGCACCTGTATGAAGCGTAACCCCCGTTGCGGAAGAAACTTCGAGTATTTTTCTGAAGACCCGTATCTTGCCGGTAAAATGGCGGCGGCGTATATAAGGGGCATACAGGCAAACGGCACCTCGGCGTGCGTAAAGCACTTTGCGGGCAATAACCAGGAAGAGCGCAGAATGGTAACCGACAGCGTAATGGACGAACGCACCTTGCGCGAGATTTATTTGACGGCTTTCGAAATCGCCGTCAAAGAGGGTAAGACCAACGCGATAATGTCCTCTTACAACGAAGTAAACGGCAAATTCGCCGACGAAAACGACCACCTTATCCGCGATATTTTGCGCGGCGAGTGGGGCTTTGACGGCGTAGTAATTTCCGACTGGGCGGGCACCAATAACAAGGTTGCCTCCACCAAGGCGGGAAGTGATTTGGAAATGCCGTCCTGCAAATACGGCGCGGACGATATAGTCAAAGCTGTAGAAAGCGGCGAGCTTGATATTAAATACGTTGACGAAAGCGTAGAAAGAATTTTAACGCTTATCGAAAAGACCTCCGAAGGCGAAAAGGGCAAACCGCTTGATATCGAAGCCCACGACGAAATAGCCAAGAAATGCGCGGAAGAAAGTATCGTGCTTTTGAAAAACGACGGCATTCTTCCTTTAAATAACGAAGTTAAGGTTGCAATTATCGGCGACTTTGCGGATAAACCCAGGTACCAAGGCGCGGGCTCGTCGGTGGTAAACCCCACGAAGCTTACCTCGCTTTTGGACGAAAAAGAAAATTTGAATTTTATTGGCTACGAAAAGGGCTTCGATAGATACGGCAAGGATAAACCCAAGCTTATAAGAAAAGCCGTCAAGCTTGCAAAGCAAGCGGACGTAGTAGTGCTTTGCTTAGGCTTGGACGAAGTCAGCGAAGCCGAGGGCTTGGATAGGGAGCATATCAAAATTCCCCAAAACCAAATCGAGCTCTTCAAGCAAGTACGAGTATTCAGCAAAAAGCTCGTGCTGGTGCTGTCTTGCGGCAGCGCGATAGAAACTAATTGGTGCCGCAGCTCCAACGCAATAGTGTACGGCTGTCTTTCGGGTCAGGCGGGTGCAAAGGCAATATGCGAGGTTTTAACGGGCAAGGTCAACCCCAGCGGTAAGCTTGCCGAAACCTTCCCCGTAAAATACGACGACTGCTCGACGGCAAACTACTTCCCCGGCAAGCAAATGACGGTGGAGTACCGCGAGGGTCTGTATATAGGTTACAGATATTACGACACGGCTAAGGTTCCCGTCGCATACCCGTTCGGTTACGGTCTTTCGTACACGAAATTCGACTACTCCGATATCTCGGTAACCGAAAAAGGCGTTACCTTTAAAATCACAAACACGGGCGATTACGACGGTGCGGAAATAGCGCAGCTTTATATCGGCAAAAAGGGTGGCAAAATCTTCCGCCCCGCAAAGGAGCTTAAAGGCTTTAAAAAGGTATTTATAAAGAAGGGCGAAAGCGCAAAGGTTACGATTCCCTTCGACGATAAAACCTTCCGCTACTTCAATATCAGTACTAATAAATGGGAAGTAGAGGGGGGCGAGTATCAGCTCTATATCGGCGCAAGCATAGCGGATATAAAGCTTGAAGCAAGCATTTCGAAACAAGCCACAACTGAAAATTGCCCCTATAATCCGGCGGAGTTGCCTTCGTATTACAGCGGCAATATAAAGGCGGTACCTGACGCAGAATTCAAAGCTTTATTGGGCAGAGATATCCCTAAATCGGGCTATAATTTCTACAAGAAAAACCGAATGGTTATCCACGAAAACTGCACGGTTGCAGACCTCAGATATTCCAAGCGTTGGGTCGGCAGGGCGTTCGCGGGCGTGATAAGGTTCGCAATTGCGTTTTTAAGAAAGACGGGCAACCGAACGGCGGCAAACACCATAGTAATGGGCGTGCTGCACCAGCCCGTAAGGGGGCTTGCCAAGTTCGGCAAAATGAGCCGCAGGCAAATGGAAGCTTTGCTTTTAATGTTCAACGGGCATTTCTTTAAAGGCGTCGGCAGATTTTTTTCAAAGGAAAAAGTAAAAAAGGGAGATAAGTAAAATGAGTGAAGAAGTAAAAGAGTACACGGCTGAGGATATAAAAAGCCAAATTAAACCGTTATCTAATAACGCCTTCGTAAGGTTTTTCCAAAAAATCCTTCGTTGGTGGCTGGGCGTATGGTACGGCTTCTGCGATAAAAAACCCAAGTTTTCCGCGCTCGTCTATAAGGTGTTTTTCTTTATAGCCTTCTCAATGGGCGTAACCATTTGGCAGTTCTTGATTATGGCAATCGTGCCCGAGTTTTTACCTAAAACGGACGCGGTCGGTTGGCCCATGATACCCCTTGAAGCGGCGGGCGGCAAGAACTTCATAATCTTCGGCGACGAGAAGGGTTGGGCAACCTTTATCTGCTTTGAAATCGCAGTTTTCACCGCACAGTGCATCAACTTCCCCTTGCAAAGAAATATCACTTACCGCTCTCACGGCAACCCTTGGTTCCAGGCAATGTGGTACTTTATCGGCTGGGTGCTCGTATCCATTGCAACCAACGCTTTGTGGGGCGTATGTAACGCATTTTTACTTCACTGGGGCAGCCCCGATATCGTAAACGGACTTTTAAAAACCGTTTTAACGGGCGGCGTATCACTCGTAATATTCTTCTTTATCTTTATGGTTATCTTCCCCGATAACAATAAAATCGCCAAGAGTGCCAGGAAGAAGTATGAAAAGTTAGTTGCGGCAAACGCACCCGCGGAAAAGGTTGCAAAAGCCGAAGCTAAAATGAAGCTTTGGGAAGAAAAAGCGTTATTAAACAATACCGAAAAGGAATACGCAAAAGCAAAATCTCAGGTAAACGCAAAGGCAATGACCTATTTTGCAATAGTCAAGGCATCGGAAAATCCCAAGCTTTCCGACGAGGAAAAGGCGGCTTATCCCGAAAAGATAAAGACGGCTTTCGACAACGCGGTTGAAGCAATAAAGATTAAAAACGAAAAGGAAGAAGCGTTTAACGCATTAAACGATACTAAAGAAGAAAAATAATAATATGTTTTCAGGTCTACATTTTGCATGGATAGCCATATGCGCAGTTATAATAGCGGGACTGCTTACTTGGTCGCTACTACAAAAATGGAAATATAAAACGGCACTTTGGGTGGCGGTAGGGTATTCCGTTTTAAGCGAGCTCGTAAAAGTATTTTCGCGCATAAAGGAATACGACGCACTTAAATGGAAGGGCGAGCTTGGCGGATTTATCGACGTATCCGCGCTTCCCTTGCATCTTTGCTCTATCCTTATATTTATAGTGTTTGCGCTTGCGCTCACCAAAAACGAAAAAGTAAAATCCGCACTTTTAAGCTTCTATGTACCCGTTGCGCTCTGCGGCGGAATACTCGCAATTTTAATTCCCAACGACGGCGTTAATTTTGATAACGTAAAGGTATGGCAAGGCTTTATATACCACTCGGGCATAGTGTGGTTCTCACTGTACCTTATAATCACCAAGCAAGTCGATTTAAAATTAAAGGCGTATATAAGAAACGTAATAATCTTACTTGCGCTCGTAATCATAATGCTATGGGTCAACGGCGCGCTGCAAGTATATTCAAGGAACGGAATGTACGATATCAATTTCTTCTTCCTCGTTCACCCGCCCATAGACGGCTTGCCGATATTAAATTTAAAGCACGGCTACGGCGCGTACCTTGCAACCATAATCGCAATAGGCGCGTTTGCAATCACGGCGGTGCATATAGGCCCGATTATAAAAGAAGCAATAGAAAAGCGCAAAATTAAAGAACAAACTGAAAATTAATAAAAAAGGGGGTAGTTGCCCCCTTTTTTATTTTTGCGTTAGGTTTATCAAAACTTATATATCATATAATTAATATTGTCGCTAAAATATTTGACATTACATAACAATAAGAGTATATTTATTCACGTAGATGTAAAAATATAAATACCGTGCACGTATTTTTTCACAAAATATGCATAAATTGTGAATAATTTCACAAAAGCACGAAACGAGGGACGTCCCTCGTTGGCTTTACTGCGTAAAGCCAACGTAAACATCACTAATTGTAAAAAAATTTTTTTAATATATAAGGAGACGAATATGAAAAACAAAAAGTTGCTCGTACTGGTACTTGCGGCGTTTTCGCTTTCTGCGGTCGGTGCGTTTGCCGCTACCGGTTGCGACCCCGAAGAAACTAAGCCCCAGCACGAACATACGTACACTTGGCAGTCTACTGCCGACGGACACAGCGGCACGTGTGAGTGCGGGGACGAGAAGGTAACCGAGCCTCACGTTGACGTCAAGAACAACGCTACGGGCGAAAACGGCAAAGACGGCAAGTGCGACGTCTGCGACTATGAAATCAAGCAAGTCGTATCTTTCAACGTACTGGGACACGGCACCGCGCCCGACGCGCTTAACGTAAGCTTCGGCGACAAGGTAACTAAGCCCGCAGACTTAGAGGAGGACGGTTATAACTTCCTCGGCTGGTATAAGGACGCGGACGGCAACACGGAGTTCGACTTTGACGACCCTATTACGGGCGACACGGTAATTTACGCAAAGTGGGAGGAGAACACCACCCCCGGCGAAACCGCTAAATACGCGCACGTCCTTACCCTTGGCGAGCCTAATCCTCACGTTCTCGGCTCTAAAGGATATTCCTATTATAAATATACCGCTACGGAAACGGGCAGATATCAGATTGACCTCGGATTGGGCGTTAACAACGCAAAGTGCAGCTTCACTACCGATTTGGACGACGGTGTCTACGGCAACGGTCAGGACGTATCTACTAAGTACTTTGACCTTGACGCAGAGGCAAGCGTAATAATCAAGCTGTCTTGCTCCGAAGCCCTTCCCGCAGATGCGGCAGTCAGCGTAATCGTATCCCAAGTAACTAACGAAGCCCTTCCCGCCGACGGTTGGTTCAGCGGACTTTACACGAACGGCTCAACCATGTTCATCTTTGACAGGGAAAGCAAACAGATGCGCTATGAAGGCGTTGACGACGCTTACGGCTGTAACTATATAGGCGGCTCATTCGATACTCTTACCTTCCAACAAGGTACTGGAATTTATGCAAATAACTATAAATTCGTCCGCAAAGGTGACGGCGTATACGAAGTTATCTCTACCGGTTCTACAAAAGCTACGACCTTCGTTTGCTATCCGGAAGTAGAGGGGGATTTTGCTACGGCTAATCTTGCAGGTATTTACGCCCTCGCAGACGGTGAGGACGGCAAGGGACTTACGGATGTAGTTATAAGGGAAGACGGAAAAGGCTTCTACGTCAAGGACGGAAAAAGCACCAACGTAAATCAGGCGGTTGCTTACGAAGAATACGGTATGCTTATCTTCGGTGACAACGCAAACGGTTACCTTATTTCTATAAACGAGAAAGAAGGCGATAACGTAAGCATAAAAGTGTACAGCTCCGATTTGGGCGGCTTCGTTACATTCGAAAGAACGGGCGACCTCGTTGACACAGAGCACTCCAAGCTTCCTATAACGGTTTCTTCCGGCTCGAAGGAATATGCCGGCAGTAAATTCTCGGTTACCGTAAAGTCCGCTACACAAAGCTGGGGTTCTGGCGTATTGCTCGTCACTGCGTTTGACGAAACCTCGAATACTTACACGATAAGAGCAGACGGTCAAAATTATAAGCTTACCGTTACGGGCGACGGCGACGAGGCGGAAATCAAAGTCTACGACGAGGCGGGCACACTTTTGGATACGCTTACCAAATTCGTAGAGGTAGTGCACGACTTACCCACCGAAGCAAACACGACTGTAACCTTGCCTAAGGAAGACTTTAAAAAGTATTTCTATTTCTTTAAGGCAACGGAATCAGGTTGGTACTCGTTCAATAATACTAACGAAAATATCGAAATTTATTACGACCTTCCCGGCTACGACCATTACGATACCGAAGGCGTTAAAACGATTAACGGTTCCCAAACGGTATATCTCGAAGCGGACGCAATAATCGGCGTCAAGAACGTATACGAAGGCGAAATGCCCGCAAGCGTAACGTTCACCGTCGGTTTGAGTAACGCTCCCCAAGGCCGTTCGGAAGATAACCCCATCGTTTTAACCGAAACCACGACGATTGAATCGGCAGATAGAAGCAACCCTTATTACTTCGAAATTTCAACTCCCGGTTCGTACATTATAACGTGCTCTCAGGACGTTTCTTCGTCAGGTGACAAATATAAGGTTTGGTTTACCGTAAACGGAACTAAATACGGCTGGGCAATGGGCAACAGAGGTCTTGCTTGGACGGGCGGTATTGACGCGTCAAGCCCCTACGTTCATATCACCGTGGAAGATGGGCAGAAGGCGTCAATCGTCGTTTACAGAGAGTACAGCATGGTCAAATATGCCGATTTGACGATTATGCTTGCGGAAGATTATTCGGTAACGGGCAATGATTTGACCATTCCCGAAGGTCTTAATTCGCTTACCTTGGAAAACGGTAAGTATAAGGCAGCTTCAAGCTCCCTTGGCGAGGTTACGGGCATCAAGCTTACAAGTACGTCGGACTTCACCGTAATTTGCGGCGGCGTAACGTACACCGATACTGTAATAACTTTGTCCTCGTCAAAGCTTGCTTTGGGCTTCAAAATCGAAGCGGGCAGCGCGGCTGTTAGCTATACGTCGGTCTACAAGGAAGGTACACAGTATAATCCTAAGGTAATTGAGAAAGTCGGGACACAAACTAACCTCACGGCAAAGTATCTCAGCATTACCGCCCCCGAGGATAAAGATTTATTGCTTACGTCGTATTACGGTAGCAATAATTTCTTCTACGTTACTTATAACGGCGTAAACTACGGCTTCAACTACGTAGACGGCAAATACGTTCCTTTTGAAAATTCCACTCTTAAAATTCCTAAGGGGCAGACGGTAGTAGTAACGGTCCATTGCGCTAACCCCGACTACACTACGGGCACTTGCGATTTAGATCTCGCTTACGATTTCACCGAAGAAGCAATCGAGCTTGATAAGCTTGACAGCTTCACTAAGACGACTGCCGCAAACGGAAGTATGACCATAACGGCTACTTACGAATTAACGGGCACGAAGAACTTCTGCATTCCCGCAATTTACGGTTCTAAGCTGACTATAAGCTGCGCCAGCGGTTCCAATTTTGACGTACTTACAAGACTCGGCTACACCAAAAACGCAAAGGTTCTGACGTATAATCTTAACGATAACTCTGCATTGCAAAAGTTGGGTTATGAGGGCGGCGATATTTACTTCCGGTTAAGCGCTGAAAACGCAACGACGATAACGTTCACCCAAACCCTTACCGCAGGTAGCGTATGCGCCAACCCTAAAGAAGTTTCGTTTGCAACCTCTGCAACTTGGACACAAGCAGTTTCCGAAACTATGCGCTATTTTAAACTGCCTGCAGGCGGTTATAATGTGTCTTACTCGGGCCCGACTTCAACGACACCGAAAGGGTATTTAATACTTAACGGCAATGTTGTTGAAAATAACACGTTTATTACCGTAGAAGACGGTGACGTTCTCATCTACAAATATTCTTATGCTGCGGACTCGGTTACGTTCAAGCTTCCCAGCATAGCACAGGAGTATCGTGGCATATTTACGTATACCGACGGCGAAACGGTTAAGAAAGCGATTATAGGCGAAAGCACTTTAACGGTGGACGGCGTTGCGTACGTTCTGAATGAAATTGACGGCAACAATTATACCTATAAGCACGAAAGTGATACTTTAACCTTGACTTTAGGTGATAACGGTACTATGTCGATTGGCGGAAACGAATTGACTGCGTACGTTATGTTTACCGAAGAGCAGGCTAAAACCTATACGGGTACACTCACCGTAGGTAGTAATATAGCCGAAGTTACTCTTAAGCTTAACCAGGACGGTACGGCAGAGTACGCAATTATGAGCGTAAAATCAACCAGTGCGCCCAAGCTCGACAGCCAGCTATATAACGTAATGGTCAGTGAAAGTGAAGGTACTTATTCGTTCACGTACAAAAACATAAACGTAACGTTCACGTTCAATGAAGACGGCTCGCTTGCTGTTAATGACGCCACCCGTGGTTCGTTAACTTTAACCAAAGCCGGTATTTACAGTGGTACCGTTGGTGAATTTAATATTACGCTTACTTTTAACGGTGATTTAACCAAAGTTTCTATGTATTTGGTTGATATGGATGAATATTACAGAAATATGACTGTATCGGTAACCGATGGCGTATATTCCTTTGCTGATTTACCTCATGATATAGACGCAACTTTCACAATCAGCGGCGACACGATTAACATCACGTTTGACGGCATCGGCAGCGGTGCACTGACTGACGTTGATGCTGTATTACCCGACTTCAATTATTCGGGCGAAGGCGTTTCAATTGAAACGCAAGGCGAATCGGGTGTTTATATCGTTGGTGGTGATGATTTCCCGCTTACGTTTGTTTCGAGGGCCGGTAACGTATACGTTTATAGTTATAGTACAAAGCACACCGTAACGTTAACCGTTAGCGAAGACGGCACCTCGGCAACGTTAGTAGACAGCTATGACCATGTTGAAGTTCCGCTTACTAAGCAGTCGTAAAACAAACTAAATAATTATACAAAACGGAAAAGGGAGGCGTTTGCCTCCTTTTTTCGTTAAAATGTAAGTTACTATCATTTTTTGTTTGTAGCTAAAATTATTCGGTGCGTTAAGCAAAACTTATACGCTTTATAACGATTATTAACCTAAAATTTATTGACAGTATAAAATAATTATGGTATATTTATTCACATAACC
>CAMWQS010000062.1 GCA_947176485.1 uncultured Clostridia bacterium
GTGTGTTGGTGTTACGCTAACATAATTAAGATATACGGTTAAGCGGAACGCTTAATTTTGAGGCTTGTAGGTCGTTACGAGCTTCGAAACCAAATTCTTCATATCGGGAGTTTCGTCGTAAGCCGCCTTTTTGAGCTTGTCTAAGGTTGACCACAAGTTTTCTTCGTCAAGGGCGATGGGGTTCGCTATGCTGATTAAACCGTTGGGGGTCTTCTGCATACCTTCCTCGTCCATCAACCTTTCTTCATACAGCTTTTCACCGGGACGTAAGCCCGTGCATTCTATCTTTATATCGACGTCGGGTTCAAGCCCCGAAAGCTTGATAAGGTTGTAAGCTAAGTCGTAAATCTTTACGGGCTCGCCCATATCGAGGACGAAGATTTGCCCGCCTTGCGCATAAGCGCCCGCCTGCAATACGAGGGAAACCGCCTCGGGTATCGTCATAAAGTATCTGATTATGTCCTTATGGGTAACGGTAACGGGACCTCCCTCCGCTATTTGCCTTTCAAACAAGGGAATAACCGAACCGTTGGAGCCGAGGACGTTACCGAAGCGTACGGCAACGAACTTGGTCTGTTTGCTGTGCTTGCCTATCGTTTGAATTATCATTTCACAGATACGCTTGGTTGCGCCCATTATGTTGGTGGGGTTAACTGCCTTATCCGTTGAAATCTGCACGAACACCTTAGCGCCGAATTTATCTGCGCAACGTGCCATATTCAAGGTGCCGAATACGTTGTTTTTAACCGCTTCGTTAGGGCTTGTTTCCATTAACGGCACGTGCTTGTGTGCAGCGGCGTTGAAAACTATTTCGGGCGAGTACTTTTTGAATACGTCCTCCAACTTGCCGATATCCCTTATGCTTGCAATTAAAACGAGCAAGTTAAGTTCGGGGTGGCGGCGCTTGAGCTCTTGCTCAATGTCGTACGCGTTGTTTTCGTAAATATCGAGAATTATTAGCTGTTTGGGTGAATGGGTTGCGATTTGGCGGCAAAGCTCGCTGCCTATGGAGCCGCCGCCGCCCGTAACGAGAACGGTGCGGTTTTCGATATAGCCCATAATTTCGTCAAGGTTGACTTTTATCTGGTCCCTACCCAAAAGGTCGGAAATCTGCACTTCCCTAAGCGCCGTTACGCTTGCGTCGCCGCTGACTATCTGGTAGATACCTGGAAGGGTTTTAACCTTGCACTTAGTCTTTTCGCATATGGTGTAGATACGCTTTATTTCCGCTTTGGGCACCGAGGGCATTGCGATGATAATTTCGTCAATGGAATACTTTTCGGCAAGCTCGGGAATTTTTTCGGTATTGCCGACGATTTTTACGTTGTAAATGTTTTTGCCGATTTTGTTGGGGTCATCGTCAACTACGCAGACAGGATGATAAGTTATTTTATCTGTAGTAAGAATTTCCCTTATAAGCATCGTGCCGGCGTTACCGCCGCCCACTATCATAGCCCTTACTTTGCTTTTGTTCTTGCTTGAAAAGGAATACCTTACCGCAACGTAGATGCGTTTTGAAAACCTTATGAGAAGAACCAGAACGGCTAAAAACGTGGCGTAAGCGCCGCAAACGCGCAAGTTGACTATATCGAAAATAAACGAAAAACCGATATTTGCCGCAAGAATACACAGCGTCGCGCCTACCGTTTTTAAGGTGTCTACGATACCTACGGAAGTAAACACTATAAAATACAGCCTGAACAACGCAAAAAACAAGTATCCTACGGCGAGATTTAAAAGATACCAATATAAAAGCTCAAGGCAGAAGTCAACCATGCCGTTTGCCGTCAAGAGCGACAAAAGGACTGCCACCGTTATGGCGGCGAAATCACACGCGGCGAGTATGGCTACTTCTTTAAATTTCATATATCTGTTTTTCATTTATCTTTTTCCAGTTAGGTGAGTTTATTTGATTATTCTACTGTAACGCTCTTTGCAAGATTCCTCGGCTTGTCCACGTCGTTACCCCTTAAAACGCTGAGGTAATAAGCAAAGAACTGCAACGGAATCACCGCAAGGCTGGGAGCAAAATGCTCGTCAACGTCGGGGATACGGAAAACGAAATCAAGACCCGTTGCGGGTAATTTTACGCTTTCGGAAGCAATGCCCGCAATTATGGCCCCGCGGGTTGAAGTTTCAAATAAGTTACTTAAAGTTTTTTCGGCAAGGTCCTTCTGGGTGAGAATACCCAAAACGAGCGTTCCGTCCTCGATAAGACTTATCGTGCCGTGTTTGAGTTCACCCGCAGCGTACGCTTCCGAGTGGATATAGCTTATTTCTTTGAGCTTCAAACTCCCCTCTATGCTTACAGCATAGTCTGCGCCTCTGCCGATGAAGAAAACGTCCTTTTTATCCATGGTTTTTGCCGCAAACTTTTGAATTTGTTCTTTGCTGTTTAAAAGCACTTCTATTTTATCGGGAAGCGCGAAAAGCTGTTTAAGAAGCTCCGCATAGCAGTTTTTATCGATTTTACCGCGAAGATACGCAAGTTTTATTGCAAACGCGTACCCTGCAACGAGCTGTGCGCTGTACGCCTTAGTAGTGGCAACCGAAATTTCAGGGCCCGCCTTTGTATAGAAAACGTAGTCCGCTTCACGCGCAATGGACGAGCCAACCACGTTAACTATCGCCAAAGTTTTAAGTCCGTTTTCCTTTGCCGCTTTAACTGCCGCAAGAGTATCCGCCGTTTCACCGCTTTGGCTTATGGCAATAACGAGCTCACCGTTAAGAACGGGGTTACGGTAGCGGAATTCGGAGGCGATTTCCACCCTAACGGGTACGCGAGCCAAATCTTCCGTAACGTACTGCATAACCACGCCAACGTGGTAAGCAGAGCCGCAACCGACTATCGTGATACCGTTTATTTTGGTGAAATCTTCGTCCGACAAACCGACTTCGGAAAAGTCGAGCTCGCCGTTATGGCAAACGCAATTTAAAGTATCTTTTACGACTTTGGGCTGTTCGTGAATTTCTTTGAGCATAAAATGCTCGTATCCGCCCTTTTCGGCCGCCTCCGCGTCCCAAGTGATTTCAACTATTTCTTTTGAAACTTCCTCCCTATCGAGGTTGAAGAAGGTTACGCCGCCCTTTTCAAGCCGTGCGATTTGAAGATTATCAACGTAGTAAACGCTTTTGGTATACTTCAAAATTGCGGGGACGTCAGAAGCGATAAACGAGTCACCGCCCGCTACGCCCACTATCATAGGGCTGTCTTTACGGATAGCGAAAATAGTATCAGGGCAGTCCTTGAACATTACCGCCAAGGCGTAAGAACCCCTTACGTGAAGTGCAAACTCCGATATTGCACGAAGCGGTTCACCGTACTTTTTGTAGTAATAGTCAACGAGCTTCGTAGCAACTTCCGTATCCGTTTGGGAATAGAATTCATATCCCCTTCTTACGAGCTTTTCCTTAAGCTCGGCATAATTTTCAATTATGCCGTTATGAACTGCTGCGATAGTCTTTTCGTCGTTACAATGAGGGTGAGCGTTGTTTTCGCTCGGTTCGCCGTGGGTTGCCCAACGGGTATGCCCGATGCCGCAAGTACCTTTAATCTTCTTGCCGCCGTCCGTCATTTCGACCAATACGTCTAATTTGCCCTTTGCTTTTGCAATATCTATATTACCTGCGGGGGTTATAAGAGCGATGCCCGCAGAATCGTAGCCTCTGTATTCTAATTTTTTAAGCCCGTCCAAAAGAATTGGCGCCGCTTGTTTTTTACCTATATATCCGACGATGCCGCACATTTTACTTTCCTCAATCTTGACAGTAGCCCTTTGAACGGAGCACCGAAACGATTTCTTCTGCGTAAGTCTTGCAAATATCCTTGCTTTCAGCCTCAACCATTACCCTAATTAAGGGTTCCGTGCCCGAAGGTCTTACTAAAATTCTGCCGCTTGATTTAAGCTTCTTTTCAACCTTTTTGACCGCCGAAGCCACGTCCTTGTCATTTTGCGCCTTTTCCTTGTCGGAAACACGGACGTTTACGAGCACTTGCGGGTAAACCTTTACCGGCTCGGCAAGCTTGGAAAGGGGCTGCTTTTTAGCCATAATGACTTCCATAATTTTAAGGCTTGTAAGGATACCGTCGCCCGTGGTTGCGTATTTGGAAAAGATGATATGCCCCGACTGCTCGCCGCCTAATCTGTTGCCGTGTGCGGACATATGCTCGTAGACGTATTTGTCGCCCACTGCCGTTTTAACGTATTTTATTCCCGCTGCATCAAGGACCTTGAAAAGACCGAAGTTGGACATAACCGTAGTAACGATAGTGTTACCGACGAGCTTGCCGCGCTCCTTCATATACAGCCCGTAGACGTAAAGAATGTGGTCGCCGGTAACCACGTTACCGTTTTCGTCAACGCAAAGGCACCTGTCGGCGTCCCCGTCGTATGCAAAGCCGACGTCCAACTTCTTTTCTTTAACGAGTTTTTGTAAGCCTTCGATATGGGTTGAACCGGCGTTTTCGTTTATGTTGAAGCCGTCCGGCTCAGCGTTAATCGTGTAAACCGTTGCTCCGAGAGCTTCGAAAACGGACTTTGCGATATTCCACGCACAGCCGTTTGCACAGTCAAGACCAACCTTCATTCCACGGAAAGAATACATACCGAGGGATATAAGATAACCGATATAGCGGTTTCTGCCCGCCGCGTAGTCGACCGTTTTGCCGATATGCTCTTTAGTGCCGTATGGAAGCTCCGTCCACTTTTCGCCGAAAACTTCAAGCTTGCCGTCAAGGAAATCTTCGATAAGCGAAATGGTGCCATCGTCCATCTTTTCGCCGTGTGAGTTCAAAAGCTTGATGCCGTTGTCGTAATAGGGGTTGTGACTTGCGGAAATCATTATTCCGCAATCAAACTCGTCCACCCTTGCGATATACGCAACCGACGGCGTAGTGGAAACGTGGAGCATATACGCGTCCGCACCCGACGCGGTGAGACCCGCAATGAGGGTGTATTCGAACATATAGCTCGACCTTCTCGTATCCTTGCCGATAACGATTTTAGGCGCAGTGCCGTCGCCGTTTCTTCTTTTAAGCTCCCCGTAATACCAGCCGAGGAATCTGCCTACTTTATATGCATGGTCGGCGGTCAGCGTAACGTTTGCTTCGCCGCGAAAACCGTCCGTACCGAAATATTTACCCATAGTACTCCTTGAAGTGCTCTTTCTTCCGTATTCTCTCTAAATTTTCTTGACCACTTTCCCGCCCGTCTTTAAAATGCTGTTTTCGGGAATTACTCCGCGAACGCAAGACAAGGGGTAAATGGTAACGTTTCTACCCGTTACGGTGCCGGGGTTTAAAACGCTGTTACAGCCCACTTCCGTATAGTCGCCCAAAAGTGCGCCGAGCTTCTTTAAGCCGGTTTTTATTTCATTCCCGTCACCTTTAACGGTTACGGGTGTTTTGTCTGATTTTACGTTTGAGGTTATCGAGCCCGCGCCCATATGGGCTTTATAGCCCAAAATGCTGTCGCCGACGTAATTATAGTGCGGAACTTGCACCCCGTCGAACAGAATTACGTTTTTAAGCTCGGTTGAATTGCCTACCACGCAGCCGCACCCAATAAGTGCACTGCCGCGGATAAAGGCGCAGTGCCTTACCTCGGAATTTTCACCGACGATGCAAGGCGCGCCTAAATATGCAGTAGGGGCGATTTTTGCGCTTTTGTGAACCCAAACACCTTCGGAAACTTCTTCGTAAGCGTTGCCGTCAAGACTTTTGCCTAAACGGATTATGAAATCCTTAAGTCCGCTTAAAGCCTCCCACGGGTGGGTAAACGCTTTAAGGTACTCCGCCGCTTGCGTATGATTAAGGTCGAACAAATCGCTTGTTTTCAATTACTTGCTCCGCTTAAAAATTTTGGTTGGCTAATAGATAAATATTTATCTATTATAGTATGCACTGTGTGCTGATAAATATTTTAACTCTAATCCGCGGCAAAGTCAAGGAATACAGAGATAAATACTTGTATTTAGCCGCAATTTAAGTGCAATTTCGACAAAAAACGCACAGCGTCATTTGAAACGGCGTGCGTTTTGATGCGGCAGCTATAAAAATCCCGTCCTCCCGTTTTGTTTTTTGCGTTAAAGTGTTTTAGCCGCCTATGGTCCTATTATAGCAACGGCGGGCGCCATTGCCGCCCCCATATTGTTTACGTCGGTTACACCGAAGTCGCAGACCTTGCCCATAGTTCCGCTGACGATTTTAACGCCTTTCTTCTCTGAAGAAATAACGCAACCGCCGGCGCCCGTTACCGTCCACTGTGCTTGCGGGGGACGCGTACAGCCCAGCTCAAGAGGATAGCGGTACTGTCTTTCCGCCGAAGCAAAATGACTGCCCGTTGCCGCAACCACGCGATTCACGCAACCGGCGTTAACGAGCATAGCACCCAAAAGCAAGCTTTCGCTCATCGTTGAACAGGCCGAGTACAGACCTAAAAATGGGAAGTTAAAGTCCCTTGCCGCAAAGCTTGCGGATATAATCTGGTTCAGCAAATCACCCGAAAAAAGAACGTCGATATCCTTTTCTGAATAGCCGCCCTTTTGAATAGCAAGCGAAATTGCGGTTGAAAGCATTTTGCACTCTGCCTTTTCGAAAGTGCTTTCTTCATACATATCGTCGTCCAAGGTTATATCGGCAAATTTGCCTAAAACGCCTTCCTTTTCCTTTGAGCCGCACACGGCGGCAAAGGAAGTGATGCAAGGAGAATTTTTAAAAAAAACGGTGTTACCTTTCTTCATATTTTACCACAAAAATTTTTTTAAAAATGCCGTTAGTTGCGGCATATATGGGGGTCTATCACAAAAACAGATAGACCAAACCCACCAGCACGCCCGAGAATACGCCGAACACGATTATGGCGCCCGCGACTGTAAACATTTTAGCCGCCATACCGTAAATCCAGCCTTCGGTTTTAAACTCTATTGCGGGCGAGGTTACGCTGTTTGCAAAGCCAGTAATAGGCACGATTGAGCCGGCGCCCGCGTATCTCCCTATTCTGTCGTACACTCCGAGTCCCGTAAGAAAACAGCCTAAAAATATTAAAACTATGGACGTTGCACCGGCAAGCTCGTCACCCGAGAGCCCGGCGAATTCAAACATATATCGTATAAACTGACCTATACAACAGATAAGCCCGCCGACGCCGAAAGCTGAAGCGCAGTTTTTAAAGTGCTGTGTGGGTGGGTCTTGCGTTTTAACGTAGTTAAGATAATTTTCGTTATAATTATCACGGGTTTTTCCTGTCATTCCTCTCCCCTCCCGTTTTAGCGGTTTTTATCAGACTTTCGCGCTCATCCCTACGGGATAAATCAAATTCCTTTCTCATTGATTGTACATCCTTTCGTTTATTCTAAGGGTAACCTTTTCGGGCATAACCCGTGAAAACAAACGGAACACCGTGTTCTTGGTGCCGCAGGTTTTAATTACGGGAGGCTTGTCCGTAATCAGAAGATTATAGATAATTTCCGCAACCGCCGAAGGCGACATACCGCCTTGCTCCATATTTGCAAGTGCGGCAACCGCACGGTTGACCTTGCCCGAATAAGACTTGTTTTCCTCCTCGGTGTACACCTTTCTTTTGAATGTGAACGCCGTTGCAGTGCCACCTGGTAAAAGCCCCGTAACTTTTATGCCGTAAGGTTTAAGCTCGGAATAAGCCGAGCGGCAGAACATTTCCAAAGCTGCCTTTGACGAGGAATAGAAGCTGTCAAAACTGATGGGCAAATCACCGCCGAGAGAGCCGACGAGAATAATTCTTCCTCCCTTACTTTTAAAGACGGGAATGACCGCCTGCACCGCCTTTAACGCTCCGAAATAATTCACCTCGAAAAGATATTTATAATCTTGCTCTTTTGCGTATTCGATTGGCGCCGCCATCGAGAAGCCGGCACTATAAACGAGTGCCGAAACCGTGTACTTTTCACACGCGGATTTGATTGCGTCAATCAGCTCGTTGCCGACCGAAACGTCCGCCGCAACGTTTACGACCTTTACGTTTTTGCATGGCGTGCGTGAAATGTTGACGACGTTCCAACCGCGGTTAACGAGCCGCAGACAGGTTTCGCAACCGATACCCGAGCTGCCGCCTACTACTATTGCAGTTTTTCTGTTACTACTTTTTTCCATACCGTTAATTTGCGGAAAAAATTTAGTAATTATGCAAATTATTTACGCAAAAAGCGCGGGCTTTATAAGCACCGCGCAAATTACTAAAAATAGCGTTATTTAAGGCATATATGGGCACCAATTGATATTTTTAACCGAAAGCGAGGTCTAAAACCATCATTAAGGCAAAACCGAAAATTACGCCTATCGTTGCCTTTACCTTGCCTTGTGCGAAGCTTTCGGGAATAAGCTCCGAGCACACTACGGCAAGCATCGCCCCGGCAGAAAACGACAGTGCCCACGGAAGAATGCCGTTTACCGCCGTTACGGCAAGCGCGCCTATTACGCCCGCGACGATTTCTACCGCGCCCGACAACTGACCGATGAAGAACGATTTCGTTCTTGAAACGCCGTTGGCGCGCAAAGGAAAGGCAACGCACATGCCTTCGGGGAAATTCTGTATACCAATCCCAACCGCAAGCATAACGGCGGCAACGCCCTCTACCGTTTGCCCGGAGGCTAAGGCACCGAAGGCAACGCCCACCGCCATTCCTTCGGGAATGTTGTGCATAGTTACCGCAATGCACATTACGGCGCAACCGCGCTTGCTTTTATTATCGGAAAACATACGTAATTTTCCGATTACTATATCGGTTACGATGATGAGCGCGCCGCCGAGCACGAACCCGCACGTGAGGACGAGATACGAATATTCTTCCACCATTTCCATAGCGGGCATTAAAAGTGAGAAAAACGTTGACGCAAGCATTATTCCGGCGGCACTGCTCATCATAAATGAAAATGCTTTATCGTTTACGTTTTTATATATGAATACGAACGTTGCGCCGAGCGCTGTCAGAAACCAAGTGAAACCCGTTCCCATAAGCGCAAGCTGCCAGCCCGTAAAATTATTCAGCCATTCCATTAAACACGTACTTCTCCGAGTAAAAAATCAATTACTGTATTATATGAAAAAAGTCCGCCAAGGCGTGAGGTTTAACGCCTTGGCGGACGAATGTTTAACGCATTATTAAATTAAAGCTATTCTTTTTT
>CAMWQS010000063.1 GCA_947176485.1 uncultured Clostridia bacterium
ACGGTGGGATACATTGTTTTTTTCTTCTTCGGTGGCAAGCCCGAACGACTTTTTTAAATCGTCGGAGTAGAATAGGCAATCGTAGCCGAAGCCGTTGGTGCCTATCTCCTCAAACAAAATTCTGCCGTAGGTTTTGCCCTGCCCGAAGTAGGTTTTGCCGTCGGGCAGGCACAGGCAAACTGCGCTTTCAAAGTGTGCGCGCCTGTCGTAAACGTGCTCCATTCTTTTAAGCAAAAGCTTCCTGTTTTCCGCGGGGCCTTCGCCCGAAAAGCGTGCGGAGTAAATACCCGGCGCGCCGTTAAGCCCGTCGACGCACAGCCCCGAATCGTCCGAAAGGGCGGGAAGGGAAAACTTCTTTGCAACGGTTTCCGCCTTAATTTTGGCGTTTTCTTTAAAGGTTTTACCCGTTTCCTCTATCTCGTCGGTAAAACCCAGCTCTTGCATAGAAATTATCTCTACGTCCGTAAAAATCGATTTTATTTCGGCAATTTTGCCCGCGTTGCTGCTTGCAACTACAATTTTTTCGAGCTTCATAAATAAATTATATTATATATAAAGTTAAAAGTCAATCCCAACTGAGCCTGTGCAGCTCGCCTTTGCAATTGAAGCCTTTAAAGTCTTGCTGCCTAAGCCCCTCGTAAACGGCTATCGCAACCGAGTTCGAAAGGTTCAAGCTTCTCGTGTCGTTCAGCATAGGTATACGCACGCAAGAGTCCTTATTTGCCTTCAAAAGCTCTTCGGGAAGTCCACGCGTTTCCTTGCCGAATACGAGGAAGTCGCCCTCTTTAAATTCCACTGCGGAATAATTTTTCCGCGCCTTAGTGGTGAAAAAGTAGAAGGAAGACGCTGGGAATTTAGAAACTACCTCGTCAAAGCTGTCGTAGTAGAAAATTTCGGCGTCCTTCCAGTAATCAAGCCCCGCACGCTTTAAATACTTATCCGAAACCTCGAACCCGAGCGGGCGCACCAAGTGCAGCTTGCAGCCCGTAGCCGCGCAAGTTCTTACGATGTTGCCGGTATTTTGCGGAATTTCCGGCTCAACCAAAACGATATTAAACATAAAAAATCCTCTTGGTTTATTATTTTATAATAAAACGCGTAAAATTGCAATTTATTGTACACTAAAATTTCATTTGACAACGGTTGGCTGCGTAAGCTACAATATTATTCGGTGGAGGTTGCAAAAAACGGCAATTAAACTTATGAAATTTTCTCTTTTAGCGCTCGGCTCGTCAGAGGTTCTGACGATAGTAAACTGCATGCTGCTTTTGTTCGGCGGGGTTGCTGCGTTCATTATTGGTATGAACATGATGGGCAACAACCTTGAAAACGCCGCCGGCAAATCTATGCGCAGACTTATGACCAAGGCAACCAAAAACCGCTTTTTGGGCGTGGGAACGGGTGCCGCCGTTACGGCGATAGTTACAAGCTCCTCCGCGACGACCGTCATGATAGTCGGCTTCGTAAACGTCGGAATTATGACCTTGACGCAAGCGGCTTCCGTTATTATGGGTGCGAACATCGGTACCACGGTTACGGCGTTTATTTCTGCAATATCCACGACTGGTGCGGAGTTCGAGGTAACGGCGCTGTTCGCCTTCGTTGCGTTCGTGGGCGTTTTAATGTCAATGCTCTGCAAAAAGGACAAAATCAAGCGTATAGGCGCCATTTTGCAAGGCTTGGGACTTATTTTCATAGGCATGAACGTCATGTCAAGCTCTATGAGCGGGCTTATGGCAGAATATGTTATAGACGGCGAAGTTGCCGTTCAAAACCCGATAGCCCAAGCAGTAAAGGATATGTTTACGGCCATCGGCTACGGTAAAGACATTCTAACTTGGGAAATAATCGTTTTATTCCTTTTGGGCGCGGCTTTGACGGGCTTGGTTCAGTCGTCTGCGGCGATAACGGCAATTGCCATTTCGCTTGCAAGCAGCGGGCTGATTTCATTGCCTATGGCAATGTTCATAATTCTCGGCACCAACGTCGGCACCTGCGTTACCGCGCTTTTCTCGTCCTTGGGAGCAAGCGTCAACGCAAAAAGAACGGCTATCGTTCACCTTCTGTTCAACGTAATAGGCAGTATAATTTTCATAATACCTTTGGCGTTCACAAGCGGTTATATTGCTAACTTCTTGAATTCGGCTATCCCGAGCATCTCTTGGCAAATCGCCATTTTCCATATGGTATTCAACTTGCTTACGACGGCGATTTTGCTTCCGTTTATTAAATATTTGGTTAAGCTTGCTTGCTTCCTCGTTCCCGAAAAGAAGTCCAAGGAAGCTGCCGAAGAGCATGGCGTGCTCGATAAGCGTTTGTTAAAGACGCCCGCGATTGCGGTCGGGCAGGTTAGGAAAGAGCTTACGCATATGGGCGAGCTTGCCTTTAAAAACTACAAGCTTGCGCTGGATATGCTTTTAAACGGCGATTTAAGCCGTGTAGTGGAGTTCGCCTCAACCGAAAAGAATATCAACGATTACAACAGTTTCATCTCTTCCTTCCTCGTTAAGCTGTCCTTGCAGGATTTGGCGGAAAACGACGAGAAGAAAGTTAGCTCGTTCTACCACGTCGCGTCCGACGTCGAAAGAATAGGCGACTATGCGGAAAACATAGTTGAATACGCAACCCAAATGGTAGAGGGGGAGGCACGGTTTTCAGATGCTGCCAAGGCGGAAATTCTTGAAATGGACGGGCACATTACCGAGCTTTACAAGTGCGCCACAAAGGTCTTCGGCGAGCTTGACGCAAGCTATATTCCCGCCGTAGAGAGGGAAGAAGCGGCAACGGACGATTGCTGTAAGCAGATGCAGGAGGCGCACTTAAAGCGCGCAACCGAAAACAGCTGCAACCCCGAGGCGGCGGCAGTTTACTTGCAGCTTGCGATAAATATGGAGAGAATTGCGGACCATATGCATAACGTCGCAAACTCAACTAAATCTTACCATCCGTACAACTAATTAAGGTGAAATTAATAGCCCGCGGCGCATACGCGCCGCGGGCTTTAAAATTGCGTTATTTCAAGCATATATGGGGGTCAATTGACTTTTTCTTCTGTATTTTCCTCGTTTTCTACCGTGTTTTTACCGTCCAAATCTTCGTTATCCGCCACAGCGGCTTCCGAAAGGGTAAGGGGAATGGGAACTTCCTCCGTCTTTTGGGGCGTTTTTTGCGATTGCCCCCTGAATATGCGCCGACGAACGGCAAGAAAGGCGTAATAACTGCCCGTAAATATCCAGAACAAACCCACGTATACGACGTACAGCGCGATTAAATACGATAGGTAGAAAGTGTAATTTCCGATATTAAACGGTACGTAATCGAAGGGAATGGGCAACGGGTTGACTTGTGTGAACGAGAAGTTGGGCGGCGACATATCAACGCCGGGTGCGCCGTAATCGCCTATAACCAAGCCGCAGTCTGTCAAGTATGTGCTGACGAGTCCGCTTGCAACGGTTGCAACGACTATCACCAAACAATAATAAATCAAGGGGATAATACAGTCTTTAATTCTGAACTTGTAGTGCCCCAACGCGGAAGGCAGAACGCATAGCCCGAACAGGAGGCAGTGCGTCAAGCAGAAGTACAAAATGGAGTAGCTGCAGAATATTCCGTAGTTGGACATCTCGTCCTTGCCGAAGTAGATAAACACCGTCAGCGCGCCCGCCGCGTGTACGAAGAATGAAATTGCGTACAGTACGCGCTTTTTCAAAATTACCGAAAGGCAGGCAACGTAAACGCCGATATTGCAGATAAACAGCGGGAGGGCTGCGAACACGTTGTTATAAACGTTGTAGCCGTCTCCGAGCAGCATCGAGTCCTTGCAGTGGTACTGAATTAAAAGCACTATCGCGCCCGCAACCAAGAAGTCTTGCTGTTTCTTTTTGTCAAATCTCTTTAAGATATAGTAGCAACCTACGGTGAACCCGACCAAAATCGCAAGGGCTAAGAAGTGCCACAAGGTGAAGTTTTTAAACAGTAAGAACGGAGAGGTTTCCCTTACGATATTAATATCGAAGAAGTTTTCAAAGATATTCAGCGGCATAACCGCAACTATTGCAAGGGGCAGATAGATAAAGCTTTTCGCACTCACCTTCCAGCCGTCCCGTATAAACAGCGACGCGCAACACAGAAGCTCAAGCGCGCAAGCTATAAAGAACAACGCCATATTCGCCGCTTTGGGCATAAACTCGTTTATGCTTGCGAAAATATTTTGAACCTGCTGTTCGTGGGTTACGCCTTCGGTCATCATCGTTACGTCGAAGAACGAGCCGAAGGTGCAACAGCTTACTATTATAAACACCGGCAAGCCGTACTTTGCAATATCCGCACAGCATTTTTTCTTGTACCACACCGCAAGCGGTAAAAGCAATAATCCGCACTTTTTTAGCCACTGGCATAGTACGAAGAAAAAGTTAAACTCCCCTATTCTGTTAAATATGTAATAATCGGAAACGGTGAAGGTCAGCACAAGCGATACCGCAAGGTACAGCCCCGTACAGACCTGCAACGCCACCTCGTTTATTCGTTTCAAATTCATAACAATATTATAAAATATATATGCGGTGCTGTCAATGGAAAGTTTTGCCGCCAAACCCTAAAAAATCCGGCAAATCGTTTGTAAAATATATTAAAGAGTGGTATACTAATCTCAAATAAAATTAACGGAGAAATATTATGGCAAAGATAACCAAGGATACTTTAATTGCAGATTGCCTCAGAATAAACCCCAACAGTGCTGAAATTTTACAGGCGGTTGGTATGCACTGCCTCGGCTGCGCTATGGCTCACGGCGAAACCATCGAGCAAGCGGTTTACGTTCACGGCAACGATTTGGATAAAGTTCTTGCAAAGCTTAACGAAGGCGTAGAAGACTAATTAAACGAATAAAACAAAGCCCGACGGCGCAAATCGCGCCGTCGGGCTTTTCTTTAAACTAAATATTATTTACCACGCCCGAAAATAAGGTTACGTTATTATTGTCGGTGATAATAAACCCGAAAGCTCTGTCTAGAATAAAATCGGCGTATACCGTTTCAATAGGCGCCGCCGCGCCCGCACCTGCAATATAAGTTACCGCCGCGCCTTCTATGCCCTTTTTGTCAACCACGAGGTTGGTAACGTGCTTTACCTCCGAGCAATAACAAGGTTCATCCGTCAGCGTAGAAAAGTCGCAACCTTCGCCAAACGCCGTGGTTATTCCGAACTTTTCTTGTAAAACCGGTACGAGGTCGCCTTCGTAGCTGCACTTATATTCGGGGAAGAAGCAGCGGGTTTTATAGGCGATATCGTTCTCTTCGTCAAACGAGTCGTAGTCTTTAATTGCGTTTACGGTTGCAAGGTTTTCCGCCGTGAACACTTCGTCAACGCTGTACCCGCCCTTCGGCAGTAAAAATTTAAGCTTAAACCCGTTTGAGGTCTGAGTGTAAAACGCAGAATATTTTTCCGTTTCGTAAGCCTTTCCGAAATTGTAGTCGCCTTGCACCAGCTTCTTTGAAGTGGTCGTGCCGTCCTTTGCGGTGAAGGTATACGCGTCTTTCGTCATCGGCAAATCCCGCCCGTACGGGTTCCAAATCGCTTTAAGGTACAAGGTGTTTATAAGCGTAAACAGCGTTTCCCGTGACAACTCAAATTCGTGGTCTATAACGCCCTTCGTCTGGTCCTTTACGAATTTGCGTATCGCCTTGTTTGCGTTTACGTTGTCGTGCAAAAAGTCCGCCGCGTAAGAATAGCTGTAAAAGGTGTCCGAAAGCGTATTGATGCACTCTTGCTTTACGGGCGTTCCCTCGTTCACCCAAATGGAATTGGTCAGATTTACAACGGTTGACTTGCTATCGCGGATTAGCGAGCGGTAGAAGGTGGGGAAGTTCGCTTGAAGCTCGTTATAGGTTACGCCCAACGCGGAAAGTAGCTCTCCGCGGGTATCGCCGCCCGCGCACTCCGCCGCAAGCGAAAGTGCCGTGAATACCGAAACGGGCGACACGGTAAAGTTCGTGTTTCCCGTATAATCCTCGTAAACGCCGCTTGCAAAACGCGTAGCAAAATCTTCCGCTTTTCCTTTAAACGCCGTAAAGCTTTCGGTGTAATCACTGTAAATAAGCGGTTTGGCTTCAGCCGGTTTGCCAAGCTCGGTGCATTTCCCGCCCGAGCAAGCGGTAAAAGACAGGGCGCACACTGCCGCACAGCCTAATACCGCAAAAGTTCTGAGTTTTCCTTTCATATCCGTTCCTCCTATAATTATAACGAATTTGCGCTCCGCTTTGTCCCGCAAAATCTGGAAATGCTGGTAAAATCTTTGCATTGCGCGGGGGTATAAATCTTGGTATAATATAACCGTGGAAACACGGAGGTATAAATGAACAAGTTTACAACCGTTGCCGCTATTGCTTCTACGCTTATAGCCGCCGCAACTTTGGGCGGCTGCGCGGCAGTTAACGATACTTACACAAACGAAGAAGATATAAATATAACCCAGCAAGTCCCCGAACAGCCCGAAGGGAACGGGGGCACGGAAATTCCCGTATCGGTGCCTAAGGTGCTTACGGTTTCGTATCTGAAGGTTACGACCGACGGAGTAAATATCCGTTCGGGCGCGGGCACGAATTACTCGTCGCGGGGCACCGCGGAGAAATCGACGATGTACGCCCTGAACGATAGCTCGGGCGGCTGGTACAAAACGGGCTACAAAAACAATTCGGCATACGTATCCTCGAAATATTGCGAAGTGGTTGAATTGAAAGCCAGCGACGACGAAAGGATAGAGGAGGTCATAAAAGAGGGTACCAAGCTACTCGGCACGGCTTACGTCTACGGCGCGGTAAGATACCACGACGGCAACGGGCGCAAGTTAAATAACTTCAACATAAACGCGTTTGACTGCTCGTCACTTATGCAATACATATTCTATACGGGCGCGCACGTCAACCTGCAAATGAACACCCGCACGCAGATTTATCAGGGCAAGACGGTTAAAAGGTCGGAGCTTAAACGCGGCGACTTGATGTTCTTCACCAACGCGTCGCGCAAAAACCTTTCGGGCGTTGAGCGCGTCGGGCACGTTGCGCTGTACCTCGGCGATAACTGGATACTTCACACGGCAAGCGACTACGCTAAAATCGAGCAAATTTCTTCCACCCGTTGGAGCTATTTTATCCAAGGTCAAAGAATATTGTAAAAATTTAAATTTACTTTTAATTAATTTGGCGGAATTTCCGCCAAATTAATTTTTTTACATCAGATGTGCTATTATTCAAACATTGGAGGTGACTTATGGAGAAATCAATAATATTAAGTCTTGTGTTTGACGGTAGGTGCTATGGAGATAAAATATGCCTTTTTGATAATAAAGAATATAGTAAAAACAGCAATGAGTTTTTCGGGATATGCGAAAAGCTGTGCAAAAACTTGCCGGACGGCGAAAAGCGTGATACTTTGAATAAAATATCTGAGGCTCTTTGTGCTATGGAATGTATTGCCTCTGACGAATTTTTCAAAGAAGGGTTTAAGCTTGGGCTAACTCTCGGCGCGCAAAATTTTTTAGATTAAAAAAAGGCAGTGTAAATTCACTGCCTTTTTATTATTGTTTGTCTTCTTTATTTTCTACCTTGCCGGTTATAAAATCGCCCGAAGGGGGAGGGGGAGTGGCGACTTTATCTGCGCGCTCTTGCATGCCCTTGAAAAGGAACATAAGCCCCGCGAACGCCAACGCACCGCCAAGCGGCACGAAGCCCCACCACAAATAGTACACGAAGATGAATATAGTTGCGGCAACGCACGCCACTGAAAGTATACAAAATATAATTCTCAGATTTTTAAACATAATTCTATATTAATTAATATGGGCGCAAAAGTCAAGTTATATGCAGCGGCAGAGTATAACTATTCGATATCGTTCTCGGGGAAGGTCGTAGTGTCTCCGTCCGTGCAGTGGACGGTAAGAAACTTGTTTTCTTCGTTAATGCGCACGCTTTGCCATTCGGTGAGCGTGCCCCTGAAAGTGATTTCTTCAAGATAGGTGCAGTTAACTAAAGCGTATTTTCTAATATCGGTAACGCCCTTGCCTATGGACAAGCTTTCAAGCGCAGAACAGTGCTCGAACACGCTCAGGTTAAGCTCCGTTACGCCGTCGGGCAGATAAACCGATTTAATCGAGCTGCATTCGTAGAAGGCGCGGTTATCCAACTTTGTAAGCGTAGCGGGGATATTTATTTCCGCAAGTGCGCGGCAACCGTTAAACGCGTCCATTCCTATAGTCAGCAACCCGTCGGGCAAGGTAACTTTTTTAAGTTCGAAGCAGTGGTTAAAGGTTTTTTCGCCGATATCCGTAACGGTACCCGTAACTTTTACCTCGGTCAAGGCGGCGCAGCCGTTGAACGCGTTATTGCCAAGCGCCTCCAAGTGCGCGGGCATTTTTATATCGTTTAATTTTTTACAGCCGTAAAACACCCGTTCGCCCATTTGGGTTACGGAATCTGCAATGGTAACGGTGGTAAGGCTTTCGCAGCCGTAGAAGGCGCCGTTGTCGATAAGCGTTACGCTGTCAGGTACGGTTACGCTTGTGATTTCGCAGTTTTCAAAGGCGTACTTTTCGATTTCCTTAACGGGCAGCTTATTGTGCGTCGTTGGGATTTTTACTTTCTTCCCCGTAAACGCATCCGAACCCCTAACGGTGTAATAAGTCTTGTCTTTGCTTAAATTATAAATCAGTCCGCTGCTTCCGCCGTCTATGCAGCTGCAGCCTGAAAGTCCGACCGCACACGCAAAGGCGCAAACTGCGGCGAACGCCGCAAAAATATTCTTTTTCATATATATCCAGTATATATTATTTACAAAAGCTTTGCAAGACAAACCGGAAAATTAATAAAGCCGCACTTGCCCGCCCAACGCCGCGGCGTTCTAACCCGCTTATGTAATAATCAACCGTTTAACGATAAATACCGTTTGCGCCTTCACGCGCACGCGGGCGCGCACGCGTAATATATAATGTAAGCGGGTGTTGGCATATGAGAATATTTACAAATGAATAAAATTTACTAATTTTGTCAAAAATTAACTTAGGCGGAAATTTTTCGAAAAATATTAAAAAATTATTTGACTAAAAAAACGGCTTATGCTATTTTATTT
>CAMWQS010000064.1 GCA_947176485.1 uncultured Clostridia bacterium
CCCCGCCGAATCCCGTATGGGTTCTGGTAAAGGCTCGGTTGAATACTGGGTAGCAGAAGTAAAACCCGGCAGAGTTATGTTCGAAATGGCGGGCGTTAACGAGGATATTGCGCGTGAGGCTATGCGTCTTGCGAGCCACAAGCTCCCCGTTAAGTGCAAGTTCGTTTTGAAGAGCGACCTTGAACCGGTTCAAGAAGGCGGTGAAGTAAATGAAGGCTAAGGAAATAGTAAATTTAAGCGATGAAGAGCTTTTGAAAAAGCTTCAGGAATTAAAGAGCGAACTTTTCAACCTTCGCTTCCGCCACGCTTCGGGTCAGCTTGAAAACCCCCTCGCAATCAACCTCGTTAAAAAGGACATTGCAAGGGTGAACACCGTAATCCGCGCAAGGCAGTTGAAGGCGTAAGGAGGTAAGATATGGAAAACAGAACGACTCTTAGAAAAGAGAGAGTAGGTATCGTCGTTTCGGATAAGATGGACAAGACGGTCGTCGTTGCAGTCAGAGAAAACACGAAGCACCCCCTCTACAAAAAGACCATAACCAAAACCACCCGCTTCAAAGCTCACGACGAAAATAACGAGTGCGGCGAAGGCGACAAGGTTTTAATCGTTGAAACGCGCAAGCTTTCCAAAGATAAGAATTGGCGCGTTGCTGAAATCATTGAAAAGGCTAAGTAATTAGCAAAAAATATTTTAATTAAAAAAGTTATGATTGCGTTTCGGTCTTTAATGGAGAGCGGGGTACTCACCCTCGCTTATGTGAAGGCGGCACAATCCTCTGCAAAACGGTTGTTTTAAACAACAAGTTGTAAGTTCAAAAATAGGAGAGTTTTTATGATACAACCCCAGTCAAGGCTCAAAGCCGCAGACAACAGCGGTGCAAAAGAGCTTATGTGCATTAAGGTACTCGGCGGTTCTTTCAGAAAGTTCGCAAACATCGGCGACGTAATCGTTTGCTCCGTTAAAACGGCGGCACCCGGCGGCGCGGTTAAAAAAGGCGAAGTTGTAAAGGCCGTAATCGTACGCACCAAGAAAGGCATCAGACGCGACGACGGAACGTATATCCGTTTCGACGAGAACGCAGCAGTAATTATCAACACCAACAAAGAACCGCGTGGCACGCGTATCTTCGGACCCATTGCAAGGGAACTTCGTGAAAAGAACTATATGAAGATTATATCCCTCGCTCCCGAAGTGCTGTAATTAAAGGAGAAAAGCTATGAACGTAAAATTAAATGATAACGTGTTAGTTATATCCGGCAAGTATGCGGGAAAGACGGGCAAGGTAATTGCAACTTCACCCAAGAGCGGTACCGTTACCGTTGACGGCGTGAACATTCACAAAAAAGCAAAGAAGGCGAGAAAGGCTAACGAAGTTTCCCAAATCACGGAAATTCCCGCACCCCTTGACGCGTCCAACGTTATGGTTATTTGCCCCGCGTGCGGCAAGGCCGTAAGAGTTAAACATTCCGTAGTCGACGGAAAGAAAGTAAGGGTTTGCCCCAAAGACGGTTGCGGCGCAGTGCTTGACAGTGCTTACGCAGGCAAGGCAGGCAAAGCAGCTAAGAAGACCGAGGAGCCTAAGAAGCGCGTAAGAAAGCGTGCACAAAAGGCAGAAACGGCTGAAACCGCGGCACCCGAAAATACGGAAGACAAGGCTGAATAAGGAGGGTGAACATGGCTACTAAGAAAGCAGTTAAAAACGATAAAGTTTACAGTTCCAGAATGCTGGAAGCTTACGAAAAGGAAGTTTGTCCCGCCCTCAAAGAAAAGTTCGGCTATAAGAACCCTATGCAGGTTCCCAAGCTCGTAAAGATTATTTTGAGCTCGGGCCTCGGCGATATCAAGGACAACGCAAAGTCAATTCAGATTGCCCAGAACGAAATGAAGATTATCTCGGGTCAACAGCCCGTAGTTTGCAAGGCTAAAAAGTCCGTCGCAAACTTCAAGGTTCGTGAGGGTATGCCTATCGGTTTGAAGGTTACCCTTCGCGGCAAGATGATGTACGACTTCTTCGATAAGTTCGTTTCCATCGCACTTCCCCGCGTGCGCGACTTCCGCGGTGTTCCCACGGACAGCTTCGACGGCAAGGGCAACTATTGCATGGGTATTAAGGAACAGCTTATCTTCCCCGAAATCCAGTACGACCAGGTTGAGAAGATAAGAGGTATGGACATTTGTTTCGTAACTACCGCTAAAACCGACGAAGAAGCGAGAGAGCTTTTGAGGGCGTTCGGAATGCCCTTCAAGAAGTAAGGAGTTAATTATGGCAAAGAAAGCGATGATAAATAAACAGCAGAAACCTGCTAAATACTCTACGAGAGCTTATACCAGATGCTCCATCTGTGGCAGACCCCACGCGGTTCTCAGAAAGTACGGTGTATGCCGTATTTGTTTCAGAAACCTCGCTTATAAGGGACAAATTCCCGGCGTGAAGAAATCGAGCTGGTAAGAGGAGGATAAATAGAAATGACAGACCCTATTGCAGATATGCTCACCCGCGTCAGGAATGCGCTGGCGGCAAATAAGGAAACGGTAGAAGTTCCTTCATCAAATATGAAAAAGGCTATAGCCGATATCCTTTTAAAGGAAGGCTACGTATCTAACGTAGAATACAAAGAGGACGGCTATAACGGCAAACTTGTAATAACCTTGAAATATATCGGAAAGCACAAACCCGTAATCAACAGTCTTAAAAGGGTTTCCCGTCCCGGACTTCGCGTCTACTCGGACGTAGAAACCATGCCCAAGGTAATGGACGGACTCGGTATTGCGATTCTTTCCACGAACAAGGGAATATTGACGGATAAGCAGGCAAAGGCAGCCAACGTCGGCGGCGAAGTGCTTTGCTATATCTGGTAAGGAGGTAATTTTAATATGTCAAGAATAGGTAAATTACCCGTTGCCTTACCCGCGGGCGTAACCGTTACTTTCGAAAACGGCTTACTCACCGTTAAGGGTGCAAAAGGCACGCTTACGCAAACCATCGTAGGCGATATCAATATCAAAGTAGAAGGCGCCGAAGCTATCGTCGAAAAGACGAGCGACGCCGTAGGCACCAACGCAAAACACGGCTTGTACCGCGCACTTTTGCACAACATGGTAGTCGGCGTAACCGAAGGCTATACGAAGTCCTTGAAGGTTAACGGCGTCGGCTGGAAGGTTGCAAAGCAGGGCAATAAGCTCGTTTTGAACGTGGGCTATTCTCACCCCATAGAATTCGCTGAGCCCGCAGGCGTAATCCTCGCTTGCCCCACGCCCAACGAAATCACGGTTACCGGCATCGACAAGGTCCTCGTAGGACAGACTGCTGCCGATATCCGCACCATAAGAATTCCCGAACCCTACCACGGTTACGGCATCGCTTACAAGGATGAAGTTATCGAGAGGAAGGAAGGTAAGACGGGAGGCAAGGGCAAGAAGTAAGGTTTGGCTTGCCATCTATCGCAAAATACATCGTCAAGCTCCGCTTTTCTCGGGTTACGTACTTCTGTGTACGCTCCCCTCGAAAATGCTCGCTTTCCTTGTCTTTTGCGCAGCTGACAACCCAAGAGTTGCAAGTTTAACGGCTTGATAACCAAACGGGTGTCGGCAATCGGCAACCCAAGACTGATTTTCCGAAAGGAGATTGCTCGAAGGAGATATTATGATAAATAAGATAGATAAAAACGAGGAACGTTTGAGAAGGCACGCTCGCGTGCGTAAAAAGATAAGCGGCACGGCTGAATGCCCCCGTCTCAGCGTTTACCGTAGTTTAAATCACATCTACGTTCAGATAATTGACGACGTTAAGGGCGTAACCCTTTGCTCGGCGTCAACTATGGAAAAGGACGTCAAGGCAAAGATAAGCAATATGACCAAGACGGACGCAGCCAAGGAAGTAGGCAAAGCAGTAGCCGCAAAAGCTAAAAAGCTTAAAATCAAGAACGTCGTTTTTGATAGGGGCGGTTACATCTACACCGGACGCGTTCAGGCGGTAGCAGACGGCGCAAGGGAAGCCGGACTCAATTTCTAAGGAGCTTATTATGGAAGAAAAGAAAGAAAGACCTGCAAGAAGAAACAACAATTTTAAAAGGCAGGAAGACGACGGCTTAATCAAAAAGCTCATTCAGGTAAACCGTGTAACCAAGACCGTTAAAGGCGGTAGAAATATGCGCTTTGCGGCTCTCGTAGTCGTTGGCGACGGCAAGGGCTCGGTTGGCTACGGTATGGGTAAGTCCAAGGAAGTTCCCGAGGCTATCGAAAAGGCTAACGCTCAGGCTAAGAAGAATATGAGAAAGGTTGCCCTTCAAGGCACTTCCATTCCTCACGGCGTTTTGGGCGTGTTCGGCAGAGGTTCCGTACTTATGATGCCCGCTGCGGAAGGTACCGGCGTTATCGCTGGCGGCCCCGTTCGTGCGGTTATGGAGGCTGCGGGTGTTAAGGACGTAAGAACCAAGTCCCACGGCACTTCCAACCCCATCAACTGCGTAAAGGCTGCCGTATGCGGACTTTACGACTTGAAGTCCCCCGAGGAGATTGCCGCAGCCCGCGGTAAGACCGTAGAGGAAATTTTGGGCTAAGGAGAATTAAATTATGGTAAAAGTAACTTTAATTAAAAGTCTTAACGGTCAGGTTGAAGGCGTAAAAGCCACCGTTGCCGCTTTGGGACTTAAAAAAATCCGTCAGTCTAAAACCTTCGAAGAAACCCCCGCAAATCTGGGTCAGATTAACAAGGTATCACACCTCGTTAAAGTCGAAAAGGTTTAAGGAGTAACAATGAGAATAGATACTTTATCGCCCGCAGAGGGCGCAAGAAAGGAATCAAAAAGACTTGGCAGAGGTATCGGCTCGGGCTTGGGCAAAACCTCCGGTAAAGGTCATAAGGGTCAATGGGCTCGTTCGGGCGGCGGCGTTCGTCCCGGCTTCGAAGGCGGTCAGATGCCCCTTGCAAGAAGAATTCCCAAGCGCGGTTTCCACAATAAGTGGGCTACCGAGTACACTATCGTTAATTTGAGCCAGCTCGCTAACGTACCCGCGGGTACCGTAGTTGATTACGGCTACGTAAGGCTTAACGGACTTGCAAAAGAAGTTAAGAATTCGGCTGGACTTAAAGTGCTTGGCACGGGCGAAGTAAAAGTTGCCCTCACCGTAAAAGCGGCTAAGTTCTCGGCTTCCGCAAAAGAAGCAATCGAGAAAGCCGGCGGCACTTGCGAAGTAGTAGAATAAAAAATTTCTGAACACCCCCGCGGGCAAGCCCGCGTAAGGAGTTAAAATGTTTGAAACAATAAAAAATTGTTTTAAGGTCAAGGAAATAAGAAAGAAGATTTGGATAACCTTAGCGCTTCTTCTCGTTTTCCGTATAGGCTGTTATATTCCCGTCCCCGGCATCAACCCGAAGCAATTCGGCGACGCCATCGACGCAAACAGCTTCCTTAGCATAATGTCGTCCATCACGGGCGGCTCGCTTGGTAACGCAACGCTTTTTGCACTCGGTATCAGCCCGTATATTAACGCGTCCATTATCATTCAGCTTCTGACCGTCGGTATTCCCGCTTTGGAAAGACTTTCAAAGCAGGGCGAAGAAGGCAGAAAGAAGATAGCGCAGATAACCCGTTACGTAACTATCGCCCTTGCAATTGCGCAAGCGATAGGTATTATCGTGAACTTCGGTTTCTCGACCGATAACGCGTTAAGGCTTTCTATCTTCGGATACGGCACGGCGGGTATAAGCGAAACGGGCGCAAAATGGATAGCGGGAATTTTCCTCACCGTAGTCTACACGGCGGGCGCAATGCTCGTTATGTGGATAGGTGAAAGAATTACCGAATACGGCGTTTCCAACGGTATTTCGCTTATAATCTTCGTAGGTATCATTTCTACCGCAGGTTTGACCATCGTTGACAACCTCGTTGAAGGCTTCAACGGTAAAACGGAAAGATTCTGGGAGCTTTTGGGCTTTATTCTTCTTACCGTCGCTGAGTTTACCGCAATCGTTACGGTTGACTTATCCGAAAGAAAGATACCCGTTCAGTACGCTAAACAGGTCAAGGGCAGGAAGATGTACGGCGGACAGTCGTCCGTTATCCCCATGCGAATATCGGGTTCGGGCGTTATGCCTTTAATCTTCGCGTTCGCGCTTATCTCTTTCCCTCAGATGATTATCAGCCTTTTCTGCTCGGCGGACAACCCCGCACAAGAAGGTATCAGAATTTGGTTCTCGGGTAACGGCGCTTGGTACGGTCAGCTTATCTATATGGTAGTGCTGTGCCTCCTTATCTTCGCGTTTGCATTCTTCTACGCATCGATGCAGTTCAACCCCGAAGACGTTTCCAAGACCATTCAGCAGAACGGCGGTTTCATTCAAGGCATCCGCCCCGGCAAGCCTACTGCAGATTATTTAAAGCGTATATCCAACAGAATTACGCTGTTCGGCGCGATTTATCTCTCGCTGGTAGCGTTCATTCCTTCGATACTTTCGATGATACTTGCGGGACTCGGTCAAGAAAACTTATCACTTCTTTCCGTGTTCTCGACGACGGGTATTCTAATCGTCGTATCGGTTGCGCTCGAGCTTCAAAAGCAGTTAGATTCACAGCTTATGATGAAGAATTATAAGGGCTTCTTGAAATAATGAATATCATTTTACTTGGCGCACCCGGTGCCGGCAAAGGCACGCAAGCAAGCAAAATTAAACAAAAGTACGGCGTTCTGCATATATCCACGGGCGATATCTTCCGCGCCAACATCAAGGGCGGCACGGAGATAGGCAAGCTTGCCAAATCCTATATGGACGCTGGCAAGCTCGTCCCCGACGAGGTTACTTGCGCTATCGTAAAGGACAGACTCACTTGGGACGATACGAAGGACGGCTATATGCTGGACGGCTTCCCCCGCAACCTTTTCCAAGCGCAGGAGCTGGATAAGTTCGCAAAAATAGATTTGTGCTTAAATATCGAAGTTGACGAAAGTCTTTTGATGGACAGAATTTGCGGAAGGCGCGTTTGTGTTTGCGGCGAAAGCTATCATATAAGTGCTTTGAACGGCGCAACGACTTGTGCGAAGTGCGGCAAGGAGCTGTATCAGCGTGCGGACGACAACCCCGAAACGGTTAAAACCCGCCTTGATACTTACAACGCGCAGACCGCACCCCTTATCGATTATTACAAATCGAAAGGCAAGCTCGTAACCGTAATAGGCGGAACGGGCAGCCCCGACGAAGTGTTTGCGCAAATCTGTAAAATTTTAGATAAATGATTACTATCAAAACCGAAAAAGAAATCGAATACATGCGCGAGAGCTGCCGCATAGTCAAAGAAACCTTGGACTTCGTCGGCAAGAACATTCACGCGGGAATGACCACGAAGGAAGTGGACGAGCTCGTCTACAAATATATAACCTCGTGCGGCGCGTATCCCTCTGAGCTGGGCTACGAAGGCTATCCCGCAAGCTCGTGCGTATCCGTTAACGAAGTCGTCGTACACGGTATCCCGGGCGACAGAGTTATTCTTGACGGCGACATAGTAAGCGTTGACATAACCGCCGAAAAGAACGGCTTCCACGGCGACGCCGCAAGGACCTATCTTATCGGTAACGTATCGGAAGAAAAGAGGAAGCTCGTCAAAGTAACTGAGGAATGCTTTTTCAAGGCTATCGAAGGTTTGCGGGCGGGAACGCCTCTCTACGATATCGGTTACGCGGTTCAGACCCACGCCGAAAGCCACGGCTACGGCGTAGTCCGCGCCCTTACGGGGCACGGCATCGGCAGCAGCATGCACGAGGACCCCTCGGTGCCCAACTACGGCAGAAAGGGTACGGGTATGCGGCTCCGTGCGGGTATGACCATCTGTATCGAGCCTATGATTACGATGGGCACTTACAAAGTTTATCAGGACAGAAACGACGGTTGGACGATAACGACTGCGGACGGCAAGCCTGCGGCGCACTACGAAAACACGGTTCTGATTACTGAGGACGGAGTTGAAATTCTGACCCTATAACTAAACATTAGAGAAGTGGCGCGGCAAAGCGCAGCTTATATAAGGTTTAAAATATGAAAGTAACTTCCCCTGCCGTGGGCGGCATAGTCCAAAGCAAACAAGGCAGAGATAAAGGCAGATATTATTTAATCGTCGGGATAGAACAAGGCGGGTTAATCGCCGTAACCGACGGTAACTTCAAAAAGCTTGCAACCCCCAAAAAGAAGAATATAAAGCATTTGCGCCTTCTGCCCGACAAGGCTGAGGCGATAGCTTTGAAGATGGTTGAGGGCAAGCAGGTTTTCGACACGGAAGTTTACTCTGCACTTAAAAACTACAATTACCCTAAACCCGACGCGGAAGTTGGGAACGAAAACATAAAAGCGTAATTTGCGCTGATAAGGAGATAATTATGAAAGTTAGACCTTCTGTAAAACCTATGTGCGACAAGTGCAAGGTAATTAAAAGAAACGGCAAAGTTATGGTTATTTGTTCCAAGAACAAGTCCCACAAACAGCGTCAAGGTTAATAGGAGTAATAATGTCAAAGGACGACGTTATAGAGACGGAAGGCAAGGTAATAGAGTGCTTGCCTAACGCAAATTTCAAGGTTAAACTTACGAACGGGCACGTCATCACGGCGTACATTTCGGGCAAACTGCGCCTTAACTATATCAGAATTATTGAAGGCGACAACGTAAAGCTGGAAATCAGCCCGTATGATTTGACCAAGGGGCGCATTACGTGGCGCTCTAAGAATTAAACGCATATAAGCGTCGCATAACATTGTCGCGCTGTGGCAACCCTCAGTCATTTACGCCATAGTAAACTCCTTCGGGTTTTCCTCGCGCTCCGCGTTCTGCTTGCTTCTCTGTGTTTTAGACGGGCTAAGATTTCCCAAATTGTGCAACAAATTCTTTGCGCAAAGTGCCCAAAAATTATTGCATAATTATAAAATTTGTGGTATAATACCAAAGCTTTTACGCCTTTTTTGGCAAAGAAAACAATCCCGATTAAATTCTCCGCTCGCATTCCAAAGTAAGAAGCGGAGAT
>CAMWQS010000065.1 GCA_947176485.1 uncultured Clostridia bacterium
TAGATGTGTATTCGAGACATCCATCATACTTGCGTTTGCTCTTACGGGCTGCAGCAAGGCGGGCAACATTAAGAAGGCGTATGAAAACGAGGGCTACACCGTTGAATCGCACTCTGCAAGCGAGGAAGATTTGAAGAAGATGGGCTTAAGCGACGAGGACGCGAAAGAAGCTTCTTCTTACGAGATTTACGTGGTTTACGATAAGGTAACCGGTAAAGTTCCCTCAGCTTCTTACGTGAAGTTCCCCTCTGCCGGCAAAATTAAGGACGGAATGACGACGACCAACGATGACGGTTCTAAGGATACCACGACTTACGACGAAGCAGTTGAAGCGGGACTTATCAACGGCGACTGCGTTTATATCGGACTTCCCACCGGCGAATTGTTTGAAATCTTCAAAAACGCATAAGCGTTCCGCTTAACCAAGTATCTTAAATACTTATAAGTACACAAACAAAACTCATATCAAACGAGAACCCCCGCCAAGTGGCGGGGGAATTTTTTACTTTGATAAAGCTTTTACAATTAAAATCAGTTTTGCCGTTATTTCCTTCAATTCTTCTTTTATTTCGTATATATCCGTATCGGCACCAACTTTCGGCGTCCATTTATCGCAAACGAAGTCGTACGGCAGCTTTAACCGCTCCTCTTCGGTAAATTTTCTAATGCGGCACTCCCCGCACCTATCTACACTAAAAAAAGTATAACTGACTTTTTGGTAATGCTTAATGAAGTAGTTGCAATTATCGCACCACTTGCGCGGTTCTTCTTTCCTTCTCATAGGTATATTATACTACGCGTTTCGCGTAATGTCAACGCGTTACGCGTAGTTTGTGCTACGATTAAGCTATGATTATTAATGCCAAGTTAAAAGAACTAAGATTAGAAAAAGGATTAACCCAAAAACAAGTTGCAGAACAGTTAGGAATATCGTCGACTTGTTACAGTGGATATGAACAAGGTTACAGAGAACCAGATTTGAAAACATTAATTAAAATATGTAAGTTCTTTGAAGTATCCGCAGATTATTTGCTGGGTTTAAAGGACGAGTAACTATCAAGCAACTTAATAACGCCGAAGATGCGAGCAAGACAAGGCGCGTGAGTACCGACCGCCGCGAGTTTACTTTGCGTAAATGAGCAAGGCGGCACGGAACGCAACACCGTATTGCGAAGTATATGCGGCGTTAAGCAATAAAAAAGGTGTCCGCTTGGGACACCTTTTATTATTGCGTTTATTATCTCTTTGAGAACTGAGGTGCACGACGCGCTTTCTTCAAGCCGTACTTCTTTCTTTCCTTGACGCGAGGGTCGCGGGTTAAGAAGCCTTCCTTCTTCAAAGCGGGGCGGCAGTCGGGTTCTGCTTGTAACAGAGCGCGGGCTACGCCTAAACGGATAGCGTTTGCCTGACCGGTGTAGCCACCGCCGTAAACGTTAACCAAAACGTCGTACTTGCCTTCTACGCCCAAAAGCGTAAGGGGCTGTTTTACTACGTATTGCAAAACCGACTGAGGGAAATAATCCTCAAAGGTTCTGTCGTTGATTTCAATATTTCCGGTACCTGCGGGAATAAGACGAACGCGGGCAATTGCCTTCTTTCTTCTGCCTGTTCCCCAGTATTGGAGTTTTTTCTTTAAATTAGCCTTTGCCATATCCTATCTCCCCTTAAAATAATTTAAGCTCTTCGGGCTTCTGCGCTGCGTGGTTATGTTCGCCACCCTTGTAAACTCTCAGCTTCTTTATCATATCTCTGCCGAGGGAGTTCTTGGGCAACATACCCTTAACAGCTTCGTATACTGCAAGGTCGCTTTTTTCGGCAAGCATCTTCTTATAAGAAATTTCTTTAAGACCGCCGATATAGCCGGTGTGGTATCTGTAAAATTTATCGTCAAGCTTTTTGCCGGTAAGGACTACCTTATCACTGTTTAATACGATGACGAAATCGCCCGTGTCAACGTTGGGCGTAAACGTAGGCTTATTTTTACCGCGAAGAATTGCAGCGACTTTTGATGCGAGTCTGCCCAAGGGAAGCCCCGTTGCATCAACGACGTACCATTTTCTTTCAACTGTCTCCGCCTTAGCCATAAAGGTTTTCATTGTATGCTCCTTATTTCGATTAGCTGTAATAGCCGTTAACTTCTTTTGAGAATGTAAGATTATTTTATTATTTTATAAAATTTCTGTCAAGCTGTTTTGTGTTTGGTTTGTAAAGTTTTTAATAAATTTTAAATTATTTTTCCGCGGGCGAAAATTGGGGCGATTTTTGCAATAATTTGAAAAAAATTTTGCATATTGCGCTTATCTGTGTTATAATGTTAACGATTATCCTACGGGAGCATTCCTTTAATGAAGAAGATTTTAATTCTTAGCATAACCGCGGGCAACGGGCACAACGCCTGCGCGCAGGTTATGAAGAATAAACTGGATAAGCTTGGCGGCTGCGAAGTGAAAATAGTCGACCTGTTGAAAGAATTTTCCACCCCTTTAAAGGTGTGGACTTCGGACACGGGCTACTCCCTTTGCGTAAGCCGCGTTTTACCCATTTACAACGCCTTCTTCAATAAATATTTAAAGGCAAAAAATTATAACCGTTACAAGTCCCCCGCACAGTTCTCGGTGCTGACCACTTTAAACGGGCTTATGCAAGAAATTTTAACCTACAAGCCCGACGTAATATTCTGCACCCACTTCTACTGCGCGATTGCGCTCACCGATTTAAAGCTTACCTACAACCTGCCCTGCAAGACGGTTACCACTTGCCTTGATTACCTCGTTTCGCCTTTCTGGGAGTCGTGCATCGGGGTTGATTACTTCAACGTTTCGGTGGACGACTTGACGCCCGAAATTTTAAGCGAGGGGTTCCGCCCCGAACAGCTTATAAAATTCGGCATACCCGTAGACGGGCGCACGCTTGAAGTAAAGGACAAGGCGGCAACGAAGAAGTCGCTCGGTTTGGACGAGGACGTTTTCACCCTTACCGTTATGTTCGGCGGCGGCTTTTGGTCGGGCGGGCTGAAAATATTCAAGCAAGCCGTAAAGGCGTTAAAGGATAAAAAGGCCCAACTGATAATGATTAACGGCAAGTGCAAAAAGAGCTTTAACAAAATTAAAAAGATGAAGTTTGCCGAAAATATCAAGGTGGTGAACGTGGGCTTTACCGACGACGTACCCCTGTACCTCTCCGCTTCCGACGCCGTAGTTACGAAGTGCGGCGGGCTAAGTACCACCGAAATTATAAACAAGCGGTTGCCGCTTATCGTTACCGAAAAGCTGCCCGCGCAAGAGCAATACAATTTAAAGTATTTAAAATCGAAGGGCGTTGCCTTCTCCTTCAAAAACGCCAAGGAGCTTAAAGCGCACGTTCTGCGCCTTATGAACGACGCAGAATATTTAAAGCAAACGGTTGAAAACGCCGAGCCGCTTAGAAAGCCCGCGCTTGACGACCTTGCAAACTTTATTCTGTCTCAGCCGTACGCCGATTATACCGAGCTGGACGGGCAGGATATAGATACCACGAAAACGAAAAAAGCGGCAAAAGCCGCAATAAACGCCGCCCACAAAAAGGAACGCGCAAACAGAAATAAAAAGAGCCGCTGACCGCGGCTCTTTAATTATTTTTTATTTTCGATAACACTCAGATAATACTCGTAGTATTCTTTGGTAACTTCGTCCCAACCGATATAGAATTTATCCTTTGCACCCTCGCTTACTGCTTTAAGCTGCGACGGGTCTTTTAATATTTTAACCAATTCGTCCGCCCAAACGCTTTCGGATAATTCCCACGCATAACCGTTTACGCCGTTTTCTATGCGCTCTGCCGAGCAGCTGCCTTCTACGGTTGCAGCAGGCAAGCCGTTTGCCGCACTCTCCAAAAGAACTATACTTGCGTTGTCGAACACGGACGGGAACAGCAACAAGTCCCCCGCGGCGAAGTATTCCGCAATTAGCTTTTTATCGCTAATTCTGCCGACGAATTCTACGTTTTGGGCAATACCCTCGCTTTCGGCAAGCCGTTCAAGGGTGCTACGGTAAACCCCGTCGCCGATAATTAAAAATTTGAAGTTATCGAAGCCGCGGCGTTTAACCTCGCCGAGGGCTTTGATACTGAACTGGACGTTCTTCGCCTCAACGAGCCTGCCCGCAAATACGAAAGTAACCTTGCCGTCAAGGTCGTGCTTTTTGCGGATTTCGGCAACCCGTTCGGGGTCGGCAGCGTTACGGGGCATTGAGGTAGCGTTGTATATAACCTTTACGTCAACCGTGCGCGTACTGCCGTAGTCCCCAAGCGTATCTATCATACCCTTGCAGACCGAGGTTATACCGTCGCAGCCGTCAATGGTCTTTAAGATGTAGTTCATTACGAAGTTTCTTAAACCCTTGCTTTTAACGAGGTTATACGCCTCGTCCCTGAACTTGGTGTGAACGGTAAACACGACGGGGATATTCAGTTTTTTGCCTAAGTTTAAAGCGTATCTCGGAATAAGGAACGGGCTGTGAAGGTGGATAATATCGTACCCGCCTTTTTTAATAAGCTTTTTAACCCTGCCGTCGAACCACGGCAAAGCCGCACGGTATCCGCCACGCGTGGGCACCGATTTACAACGGTAAACCTTAAGCCCCTCTACCTCTACCTTTTCGGGATATTCGGGAACGAGAATATCAACCTCTCCGTATCCGTTCTTTTCAAACGTGCGGGCTATTCCGTTCATAACCTCGATGGGTCCGTCTACGCTGGGATAAAAACAGTCCTGCACTTCAAGCACTTTAAGTCGTTTCATCATTTTCTGAATTGTCTTGGGACTCCTCCGTCGGTTTATTTAAAAAGTTCTTCCTGCTTTTTCTTGCGCGGTAGATTTTGCGGATGAGGTCGAAAATTACCAGGCAAAGCCCTATCAATATATAGATATAGTAGGTTGCAAACCTCCAGGTGAACATCGACCAGAACTGCACGGCGCCCGTTACGAACATTGAAAACGCCAGTGCGCCCATACCCTCCATTGCGCCCGTGTTGCCTGGGGTGGGGATAAACGAAACGCCGAAAGCCACGTAAACGTTGATTGCCGTAACCGCAATAAGCGTTGAAAGGTCCGTGCCCAAGTCCACGGAAACTATGCCCGAGAAGGTGCGCATAAGGAAATACGGCAAAGAGAAGTTTAAAAATACTTCGATTAAGCACAAAACTATAAGCGTTATAAAAAGCAAAGGGCGTCTTGAAATAATTTTAAAGGTTGTGCGGAAATCGCTTACTACCTTATGAGCCTTTGCAAGCGTCTTTTCCTTGTCCTTTACTATCTTAACTTTATAGCCCAGCCCTACCACGAACGAGGCAAGCTTGTTTGCAAATTTGGGAACCACCGCAAAAAGAAGAATGGAAAGCGGTACGAGCACGTTTATTCCCATTCCTACCCAACCGGTTACGAGAAGAACTATCCTCGTTGCGTCGTCAAGTCCCGAAAGAACGTGCGTGCTGCAAGCCATAAGAATTAGGCTTACGAACAGCCAGCAAAGCATCCATACGAAATACTTAGTAAGTACGACCGCACTCGAAGCTCCGCCCGACAAGCCCTTCTTGTGCAGATAGTAAATCTGCATAGGCTGACCGCCCGTCCCGAAGGGAGTTACGTTATCGTAAAATTTACCGAGGAGCGCAACCTTCATACCCGTGCGTATTCTCGTTTTACCCGTCGTCGCTTTAATTACTACGACGTACTCAAAGCATATGCACGCAACCGTAACCAAAAGCACCGCCAAGGTTATAAGCGCGAAGCGCCAGTCGCTTGCGGCTATAATTTCACCGAACGACTTAAAATCATTCGGGTCGTTCGTCCTGACGATTTCAAGCATCGCCCAGACGCTTAAACATATAACGCCGACCAAAAGCACGTAGCCGAGCCAAGCGTGCTTTTTCTTTTTGGGTGCCTCAACGGGGGTATCCTCAAGAGATTTCAACGCCTCGTCGATTTCGGCTTCCGCCTCGTCCACCACACCGTCGCCGTTCAAATCGGCTTTTACTTCGTCGTCGGGTTCGGAGGGAACTTCCTCCGCCGTATTTTCGGAGGCGGCTTTTATATTAAGTTTTTCTAATTCGGTTTCCGCAACTTCTTCGTCGCGGGTTTCCTTATCGGACATATCCGCCTCCTTTTAAGATTTTTATTTAATGAGAATTGCCTTTATACGCTTAACTCCGGCAGATACGTTCTCTTGTTTAGCAATTTTGAAGGTGCCCAAAAGCCCCGTATGCTCGGCGTGAGGACCGCCGCATATTTCCTTTGAAAATTCGCCTATGGAATAGGTTTTAACCCTTTCGCCGTACTTGCTTTCAAAAAGCCCCGTAAAGCCCTGCGCCTTAGCTTCTTCCAAAGACATCTCCTTCATAACCACGGGAATATCAAGGGCGATTTGCTCGTTGATAAGTCTTTCAACCTCCGCCACTTCTTCGGGGGTGAGCTTGCGCGCAAAGTTGAAGTCAAAGCGGAGCCTTTCCTCGGTAATGTTGCTGCCCTTCTGCTCAATGTCGGGCGAGCAAACCTTCTTTAACGCGGCGTGCAAAAGGTGGGTTGCCGTGTGAAGGTTGGTCGTTTCTTCCTTGTGGTCGGCAAGTCCGCACGCGAACTTCTGCTCGCTGCCCGCACGGGATTTTGCCTGATGCTCGGCGTACGCCGCCTCGTAGCCCTTTACGTCTACGCCCAAGCCCTTTTCACGCGCCATTTCGCTTGTGATTTCTACGGGGAAGCCGTAGGTATCGTAAAGGTGAAACGCCGTTACGCCGTCAATGGTTCCGCCCGCGGGAAGGGCTGCAAGCACCTTTTCAAATTCCTTAATTCCCTGTTGAAGGGTTTTAGAGAACTTGGTTTCTTCCTTTTCCAACTCCTCATATATATGCGCAGAGTTGGCTTTAAGTTCGGGGTAAACCTCCGCGTACTTTTTAACGAAGGTTGCCGAAACCTCTTTAAGCGCGCCCTGGGGGAGCCCTATATTTCTGCCGAAACGAACCGCACGGCGGATAATTCTTCTCAAAATATAACCTTGGTCGGTGTTGGAAGGCACGATGCCTTTAACGTCGCCGAGCATAAAGGTTGCCGTTCTCACGTGGTCCAAAACTACGCGGAAGGCACGGGTGACCTCGTCACTTTCGTTATAAGTATGACCTGTAAGCTCTTCTATCTTAGCAATTGCACCCTCGAAAATGTCAGTTTCGTAAACGCTTGATTTGCCGTTCAAAATGCAAAGCGTACGCTCCAAGCCCATACCCGTATCTACGTTGCGCTGTTTCAAAGGCTCGTACTTGCCGTCGGCAGTTTTATTGTACTGCATGAAAACGTCGTTCCAGATTTCAAGGAAGGTGCCCGACGGCGCGTCGTCAAACTGGTATGCGTTCAGCTTGTCCGCCGCCGCGTGGTTGCGTATAATGTGCATTTCGGTATCGGGACCGCAGGGGCCGGTCGTGCCGGCGGGGCCCCACCAGTTGCCGCTCTTGGGCAAGAAGTAAATATTTTCGGGAAGGATACCGCACTTTTGCCAAATCTTTGCGCTGTCCTCGTCCTTGGGGCAGTCGCTGTCGCCCGCAAAGCAGGTTACCGCAATATCCTTGACGGGTATACCGAGGTATTCGGGCGAGGTCAGAAACTCGAACGACCAAGGAATCATTTCTTCCTTGAAGTAGTCGCCCAAAGACCAGTTGCCCATCATCTCGAAGAAGGTGCAGTGAGAGCTGTCGCCAACCTCGTCGATGTCGCCCGTACGGACGCACTTTTGCACGTCGGTCAAGCGTTTGCCTTCGGGGTGCTTTTCACCCAAAAGGTAAGGCACCAACGGGTGCATGCCCGCGGTGGTGAATAAAACCGTGGGGTCGTTTTCGGGAATGAGGGACGCCGAGGGTATTATCTTATGACCCTTGTCCGCAAAAAATTTCAGATAAAGCTGTCTTAAAGTTTCGGAAGTTAAATTTTTCATAGTGTGCCCTATTTTTTAATTATTGTATAGCCTTCTTTGCTATCTTTAATTACATAGCCCAGCGCGTCGATTTCACCGCGCACTTGGTCAGCCGTCGCCCAGTCGCGGGCGAGTTTTGCTTGCCATCTTCTTTCTGCAAGTGCCTTTACCTCGTCTGGAATTTCCACGGGGTTCTTTGCCGCAACCTCGGCAAGGTACGCACCCGCGTCCTTTTTGAAAAGCCCCAAAAGTGAATACGTCTTTCTTATCTGCCAAACGTCATCGGCGCAGCTGCTATCGCCATTTGCAAGCTTTGAAGATACCGTCTTAAACAGCCCGTACAGCTCGGAAAGCGCAAGCGCGGTGTTGAAGTCCTCGTCCATATCGGCGTTGAACTTATTATCTATTGCGGGGTTGCCCTTGCCGCCCTTGCCGAACTTTTCTTCCACACCCTTTATCACGGTGTAAAACTCGGTGAGGTGCTTTTCAGCCTCGGGGAAAAGCTCGTCGGTGATGTTTATATCGTTGCGGTAGTTGTTGGAAAGGAGCGCGAACTTAATCGCCTCGTTGGTGTATTTTTTAAGCAAGTCCTCTAAAAGCAAGCTGTTGCCGAGGGACTTGGACATCTTCTGTCCGTTGACC
>CAMWQS010000066.1 GCA_947176485.1 uncultured Clostridia bacterium
CCCCCCCCCGCCCTCAAAAAAAACCCAAAAATAATATAAAAAAAAAAAAAACCCGGGGCGCCCCAAACCCCGCCCCCCCCCGCTTTTGCAAAATACCGTTATTTCAAGCATATATTGGGGTCTATTGTTAAAAAACGAAGTATCTTAGTAGTGCAAACAGCACTAAAAGGGCTACGATTATCGCGCCTATTACTATTGCGCTGATATTGATTTTTCTTGTTTTCTCGCCGCTTTCATCGTTTTTGGGGGTCAATTTTGCGTTAAACTTGTTAATAAGCTTAGATATTCGTTTATACACGGGCAAAGTCACAAGTACGGCAACGAGGCACCTAAGCATGTTAAACGGCAGTACTGAAACCCAAAGGTAGTAATTATAGAAATTTTCTTTTGTGCAGTCTGGAAACAGCGTATTCATCATTTTAATTATTGCATCCCAGCCGAAACAGTTAGCGAAGTAGGGAATCAAAATGAACCTGTTTGCAAGAAGTGCGACCACTAACTCGGCTGCTGTTCCCGCCGCCATTGCAACAAGCGCGCCCTTGAACGTGCGTTTTTTTGCATATATAATCCCTGCAACTACCGCAAATGCACACGATGTTAAAAGGTCTGAAAGGTCGCCAACGAACGCCGTAGAAGTACCTTTGATTACAAGTTTTATTAGAATTCCGCAAAATACGATTATCGCTCCAGAAACAGGGCCCAATGTGAATGAGCCTATAAGTATGGGAATATCTGCGAATTTAAATTCTAGAAATCCCGGGAATGCGAATGGCAGAGAAAACTTAAATACGTACAAAATTCCTGCTAATGCCGCAAACATAGCGATTAGCGAAATCCGTGCCGAGTTGAAATAACTCTTCTTTGTAGTAACTTGTTCCATACAAAAAACCTCTCAAAAATATTATTTTTAAGCCGTTCTTTGCATAAAATAACGCCCCGATACTTTCGGGGCGCAATAAAACGAAAACCGCTTTATAAGTTCTTTTAACATCCGGACTATAACCGTAGGTGCGGGAATTTCACCCGCTCGGGGCCAAACGGCCTTCGTGGACTTTAACCACCAGTGGGGAATTGCACCCCGCCCCAAAGAACAACTTTAAATTGTAATCTAATTATAGCGGCACCGTTTATACGTGTCAAGTAATATTTTGCAAGTTTCATAATATTACTTGCAGTGCGACGGGCGTGCGGTAGCAAAATTTCTTAAAATTTTTCTTCCGCAAATCATTTTACAAAATATTATTATATGCTATTATATAATAGTAAACTATTATGTCGGTTTTTATTTCAAACAGTCCCGAGGAAACGGTAAGTTTCGGGGAAAATTACGCAAAAACAATAAATAACGGTGCGGTCGTCGTTTTAAACGGTGAAATGGGCGCCGGCAAAACCGTCTTTTGTAAGGGCGTTGCCAAAGGGCTTGGGATAGAAGAAGAAATCCTCAGCCCCACTTACGCGTATATGAACGACTATTCGGGCAAGCTGTACCACTTCGACTGTTACCGTCTACAAAGCGGCGCGCAAGCGGAAGGGCTTGGGCTTACCGATTATTTCTACGCGGGCGGTATTTGCGTTATCGAGTGGGCGGAAAATATCAAAGAGGTACTGCCCGAAAACTATAAAACCGTAACCATCGAAAAGCTTGAGGAGGGTAAAAGGAAGATAATTTATGACTGATTTTCTTGCAATTGATACTTCTTCACGCCATCTTACCGTCTACGCGCAAAAAGGGGACAAGTCCGTTTTAAGGCACTTGCCCGACTGCGCCATGCAGCATTCCGTCGTTTTAATGGACGAAATCGATAAGGCTTTAAACGAAATTGCCCTCACCCCGCAAGAGTGCGACTTTTTCGCCGCGGTAACGGGCCCCGGTTCGTTTACGGGCATAAGGATAGGCATTGCAACGGCAAAGGGCTTTGCCTTGGCGGCAAACAAGCCTTTAAAGCCCCTCACCGCGTTTGACCTTATTGCATATAATGTCAACAGTAAAAAGTCGTTCGTCGTAATTGACGCGGCGCACGCGCACTACTACGTCTGCGGGTACGAGGATGGGAAAGTTTGTTTTAAGCCTTCCTATCTTTCGGAGGAAGAGGTTGCGGCTTTGCCCGCGCCTTTGTTCGGCTTTGAAGATTTGCCCTTTAAAAACTACACCAAACTCGAAGTAAAAAACTGCCTTATGAATGCGGCTTTAAAGTGCGGCGGGCTTTCAAACGATATGCACGCGCTTTACGTTCGCAAAAGTCAGGCGGAGGAGGCACTCTGTGAAAATAAGAAAGTGGGAATATAAGGATATACTTAAAATATCCCAAATCGAAACGGAGTGCTTTCCTTTGGAGCCGTGGAGCTTTAAAATGCTTGCTTCAAGCTTCGATAGCGAAAGCTTTCACGGCGTGCTTGCAGAGGACGGGGAGGAAATTATCGGCTACGGCGGCATAACGGTTGCCGCGGGTACTGCCGATATCGCCAACGTTGCCGTAACCGAGCCTTACCGCCACAGCGGCGTGGGTACGGCAATTATTACAGAACTTTTGCAAACGGCTTCATCACTCGGCGCGGAAAAAGTTTTTTTGGAAGTGCGCGTATCAAATTCTATCGCCATGGAGCTGTACCTCAAAAGCGGCTTTAAGGGTGCGTACGCAAGAACGCGCTACTACTCCGACGGAGAGGACTGCCTCGTTATGGTAAAGGAGCTTTAACATTTTTATAGACGGTAAATTCGTATCCTTTTCAAGATGCGGCGTGGGTGAAGATATACTTCTTCTGCACGGCTACGGCTCTAAAAAGGAAAGCTTTTACTATCAGATAAATTTTTTAAAAAACTACTTCCGCGTAACCGCGGTGGACTTCCCGTGCTTCGGCGCAAGCGAACCTACTGACGAAGCTTGGGGCGTAAAGGAATACGCCGATTGGCTTTTAAAATTTATGGACCAAGCGGGTTTGGAGTGCCCGTGCGTTATTGCACATTCATTCGGCGCGAGGGTAGCCTTAAAGCTTTTTTCCGCTGAAAATTCAAGGGTAAAAAAGCTTGTTATAACGGGCGGCGCGGGACTCGTAAAACCCCGTACACCCCAATATATGCGCCAAATAACGCGTTATCGGCGGGTAAAAAAGCTGTTTCCGAGGTTTGCGGAAAAGCACTTCGGAAGTAGCGAATATAAATCGCTTTCGCCCCTAATGAAGCAAAGCTTTAAGAAAATCGTCAACGAAGATTTAAAGATTAACGCCGCAAGGATATCTGCCCCTACCTTATTAATATACGGCAAGGACGATACCGTAACGCCCCCGAACGAAGAAGGGGCAACCTTCAACTCGCTTATCCCACAAAGTACGCTTCATGTAATGGAGGGCGGGCACTTCTGCTTTTCGGAGCACCCCAAAGAATTCAATTTTAAACTGTTCGGATTTTTAACGGAGAGATAATGTTTTTCATTTCGGTTCCCAAGACAATTGAATGCGTGCTGTGTGCCGTCGTGTTTTCCCTACTATTTAGCGGCTGCTTTTATAGGCTACTCGGCATATTGCAGTCGTCGGGCTACAGCGGCACGCGCCTTATAAAGTGGTCGCACAAAAAGGGCAACCTCGTTTTCGGCAGGCACGTTTTGTTAACGCTTTTATGCGCGCTTTCTTGCGCCGTAATTGCCCTCGCCTTCTCTTTTGCGGGTGAATGGTCGGCAGTAATCGGCTTAGCGGCGTATATAATCTTCTTTTCCGTATTCATTTGGGCGGATAACAGGGTGGCACTGAGAACGCCTTTAACCTTCACACCCCGTTTAAAACGCCTTTTCGTCGTTTTAGTGCTGTTAAACGCGATTATCTCGTACCTTGCGATTTGTCTTTTGAACTTTGGAGACAGCGTTTGGGGCAACCACGTTTTCACCACGCTTAGGTATTGCCCGCTGTCGGCGTTCCCGCTTTTAATGTTCCCGATTGCGCTGCTTGCGAATTTAATCGATAAAATTTACGAAGTGCCGCACAACAAATCGTTCGTCAAAAAGGCTAAATCTAAGCTTGCTAATTCCGATATTAAGGTAATAGGCATAACGGGTAGCTACGGCAAAACCAGCTGTAAAATAATTCTTACGGATATCCTTTCCAAGAAATATCGCGTTTTATCTACGCCCCGTTCACACAACACCCCTATGGGGCTTGCACTTTCAATCAACAATAACGATTTAAAGGATTACGATATTTTTATTGCGGAAATGGGCGCACGCCACGTTGGCGACATCGCAGAGCTTTGTGAATTCTGCCCGCCGGACATCGCGGTAATTACGGGAATTTGCCCCCAACACCTTGAAAGCTTCGGCAGTATCGAAAACGTAATCAAAGCCAAAAGCGAAATTTTGGCGGGCGGTGCCAAATACTTCATTTCACCCGACTGTTCCTCGTTATTTGCGGCATATTCGGGGGGCAATTGCTGTTTAGAGTGTGTTTCCGATATGGTTTGCAACGCGGAAGGCAGCGCGTTTACCATCAATTTGGGCGGCAAAGACTACAAAGCGCACACGCGCCTTTTAGGCAAGCACTCAGTTGAAAACGTAGCAATTTCCGCGCAAGTTGCATATAATTTAGGTATGACCGCAGAGGAAATAGTTGCGGCTATCGACGAGGTTGACTTCATCGAACACAGGCTTCAGCTTATAAAGTCGGGCGGCGTAAATATTCTTGACGACGGCTATAATTCAAACGTCAAGGGCGCGGCGGCGGCTTTGGAGGTTTTAAGAAGCTTCAAGGGCAGAAAAATAGTAGTAACGCCCGGACTCGTGGAGCTCGGCATTTTAGAGGAAGAAGAAAACACCCGCTTGGGCGAACAGCTCGTCGGGCTCGACTTCGTTATCCTCGTCGGTGAAACGCTCGTTACACCCGTTAAGCAAGGCTATCTTGCAAACGGGGGAGAGGCTTCAGTTCTTAAAGTCGTTCCTACCCTAAACGCCGCACAAGAAGAGCTTAAAACAATTTTGCAAGACGGTGACACGGTTCTTTTCCTCAACGATTTACCAGATATTTATTAAAAACCAATATAAATAGGCTTAAAAAACACCAAAGCTAAAACATTAAGCGGAGGTGATTTTTTATGTCAAAAAATATAATCGTCGTGTTTGGCGGCGTATCTAACGAAAACGAGGTGTCCGTCATAACGGGCACCATGGCGGCAAATATTTTAAAAAACGGCGGGCACACCGTCATTCCCGTGTATATCGCGCAGGACGGTTCAACCTATTGCGCGCCACAGCTTGCCGACGTAAATAACTTCAAAACCGATACTTTCCGCACCTTCCCCCAAGCTGCTATTGCAAACGGCGGGGTATATATCTTTAACAAAAAGGGCAGAATGAAAAAGTTTATAAAGGCGGACGCCGCACTCAACTGTTGCCACGGCGGCACGGGTGAAGGTGGTGCCGTCAGCGGGCTTTTTGAAATTGCGGATATCCCCCTTGCAAGTGCGGGTATTTTCGAATCTTCGCTGTTTATGGATAAGTATTTAACCAAGCTTATCTTATCGGCTTTGGGCGTAAAAACGGCGGAGTACGTATACATTAAAACCCTTGAAGAAGTCAATTGCCCCCATAATATGCCGCAGTTTCCGCTAATCGTCAAGCCCGTAACCCTCGGTTCGAGCATAGGAATAGAAAAGGTTAACGACCTTAAGCAGCTACAGTCCGCCGTGCAAACGGCTTTAATTTACGATAGCGCGGTAATCGTTGAAAAGTATCTTGAAAACCGCCGTGAAATAAATTGTGCCGCTTATCTTTCGGGTGGCGAGGTCGTAACCTCCGAGTGCGAGGAGGCCGTCTCTGGCGGCGATATATTAAGCTTCGAAGATAAATACCAAGGCGGCGGCAAAAGCGTTCTTCCCGCCGATATCCCCGCGGAAACCGCCAAACTCATAAAGGACACGACCCGCAAGGTTTACTCTGACTTGAATATGCGCGGCATCGTCCGTTTCGACTACATATTGAGCGGCGGAGAAATCTATTTAAGCGAGGTCAATACCGTGCCCGGTTCGCTTTCGTATTATTTGCTTTCAAGTGGTTTTAAAGACTTTTTCGCCGTTTTAAACGCCGTTATAGAGCAAGCTGTGGAGGATTACAAATTAAAAAAGACCAAAAAGCTACTTCACACGGGCATACTTGAAAATATTTCTTCCAACTCTTTAAAGGGTAGTAAACACGGTAGTAATTAATAAAAAGCCCCGCGGCGCACGCCGCGGGGCTTTAAATATTCGGAATTAGTCTTCTGTATTCTCGTTTGCATCTTGCATGCCCAAGTCTTTCACTTCACCGCTATCTAAAATTTCACCTTTAAAATCGGGCAAAAGGTGGGCACGTTTAAGCTGCCGTTTAAATCTGCATACGTAACAAATCACGACTGCAACGGTCACGCCTATTATTTCTTGTAAAACGTTTGCGGGCATCTTCAAAACTGCTACTTCCGGAGCTAACGTTTCCCAAGTAATTCGCTTTATAAAATACCCTAAAATTACCCAAAGGGCCGGGAATATGCTTGAAATAACGGCAATTACGCCTTCGCGCTTGTTGCTGCCTGGCTTATTGAAATACTTCTTTAATACCGTAAATATTAATGATGCAAACAGCCCTTGCATACCGTGAATAATAAGCGACGGTATCGCATTGTACGCCGTTCCGTTTATTCCGAACAAATCGAAGAAGGTCGTCCCGACTCCGCCGACTATCATCGCCGCCAACGGGTCTAAAATATATGCGGCTGTGTATATCGCAAAGTCGCACCAATAAATTTTACCCGTAAGCACGGGTATCCCGGGTATATAACCCGTTGCAACCACGAGCGCGGTCATCAAAGCCGTATAAGAAAGCCATTTTGTAGTGAATAGTATCTTTTTCTTCTTGTTTTTAACCATAACGCTACGATTATATCAACCGTTTGGTGTTATTAGAATAATCAATTTAATATAATTTTATAATACCAGATATGTACAATTACAACTTATCGGGTAAAAATAAATACTATACTTTATATTCTTGTATACGCGACGATATTTTGCGCGGCAAAATACAAGCGGGGGAGCGGCTCCCTTCTAAGCGTGCTTTTGCTGCAGAGCTTGGCGTCAGCGTCGTAACCGTTCAGCTTGCCTACGACCAGCTTCTTGCCGAGGGCTATATCCGCTCGAAAGAGCGTAGCGGCTTCTTCGCCGAGCGGGTTGCGGAAGGGTTAAAAGAAGAACGGCAAATCATCACCGATTATGCGGAAATTAAGAAAGAAGAAAAGTTCAAAATTGACCTCGTAAACGGCAATACACCCCCGAATATGTTCCCGTTTTCGGTATGGGCGCGGCTTATACGCTCGGTTTTGGCGGACTGTGGAGAGCATCTTTTGGAGCGCGTTCCGTGCGACGGCGACAAGCAGCTTAAATGTGCCGTGGCGGCTTATCTTTACCGCTCGCGTGGGATAGACGTCGACCCGCGCTATATCGTCGTAGGAGCGGGCGCAGAGCATCTGTACGGCGTTATCGTTCAGCTGCTCGGGCGGGATAAGCTTTACGCCGTAGAAAATCCCGGCTACGGCAAAATTTCTTCAACCTACGCTTTGAACGGCGCACGTTGCCTTCCCGTCAACGTTACGGATACGGGTATCGACGTTTCGGCCCTCGAAAAAAGCGAAGCCTTCGTTGCCCACGTTTCGCCGTCCCACCAGTTTCCCACGGGCGCGGTAATGCCGGTTTCCGCCCGCTCGTGTCTTATCGGGTGGGCAAAGCGCAGTGGCGGCTACGTCGTTGAGGATGAGTACGACAGCGAGTTCCGCCTAACTGGCAAGCCCTTGCAGTGCATGTGCGGGCTGTGCCCCGACAAAGTAATCTATATGAACACCTTTTCCAAAAGCCTTGCGCCGTCAATGCGAATGGGCTATATGGTTCTTCCACCTGCACTGTACGAAAAATATCTGCAAATCTTTTCCTCGTCGGCAAGCTTCGTGCCCCTTTTCGAGCAAAAGGCCCTTGCCAAAATGCTTGACGGCGGCTACTTCGAACGGCATATAAACCGTTTAAAAAACTACTATCGCACGGTCCACGGCGCGCTTTTGAAAAAGCTTGCATCTCTGCCCGAAAGGTGTGAGGTACTCGATACGGGCAGTGGGCTACACGTAATAGCAAGATTTCCCGACGCGCAATCTGACGGGCAAATCAAATCGCAAGCTGCCGCCCGCGGGATAAAAATAAAGTGCCTTTCGGATTATCTTCTTGCGCCGATAACGGGGGTGGAGGGATGCGCCGTAATCAACTACTCGGGTCTGACGCCCGAGCTCATATCGCAAATTTAACAAAACAGCCGCGGCAACTCCGTTGCCGCGGCCTTATATTAATTTAAAGCTTAGTAAGTCTAAAACTTTTGTAATTTTAATTTGCTTGATTAAGTCAAGTGCTTTAAGATACTTTGGTTAAACGGAACGCTTATCTTGCGCAGTTCAATGCAACGTAACTTAAAAGAGAAACACCGTAGTTTTCAACTCTTTCGTCAAGCTCGTTTAATGAATCGTAAATCATTTTTT
>CAMWQS010000067.1 GCA_947176485.1 uncultured Clostridia bacterium
ACCGTATTTGATAGGTTTTTATTAAAATTCTCTTTTAGTTTCACTGTCGAAAAGCTTTAAAATTATATCCATACAGGTTTTTGCTCAGTCGCCGCCGTCAAAAGGGTGAGTAAGGAAGCATCCCTCGTACACGGCTTGGGTTATGGGAAGCTCTATGCCGTACTTGTCGCCAAGCTCCTTCATCGCCTTTGCCGTCATAACGCCTTCTGCAAGTTTTTCGAACTTTGCGCCGTGCGCCATCATTTCACCATAGCGGCGGTTGTGGGAATACTCGGAAAACAGCGTCGTCTCGTAGTCGCCCAAATGCGCAAGTCCGTAAGCGGAATTGAACTCGCCGCCCATTGCTTTGATAAGCTTGCCTACTTCGTAGGCACCCCTTGCCATTAAAGGACCTTTTAAGCTTACGTAGCCACTGCCGTCCAAAACTCCCGCGGCTATACCCAAAACGTTTTTCGCCGCCGCGCCGATTTCCGAGCCGATAATATCGTTGCCGTAGTAAAAGCGGATCAAATTCGATTTGAAGCTATCGGCAATATACTTTTTCAGTTCGTCGTTGTACGAGTCGATTATCATACAGTTGGGTATGCCCTGCGTAAACGCTTGAATGTGCCCGGGACCTACCCAAACGGCGATTTTGTCTTTATCAATGCCGCTTTCTATTAGCACTTCGGAAAGGCGCTTGCCTGTCGTTTCCTCGATGCCTTTCATACACAGAACGAAGATTTTGTCCTTTACGGGGAAGCGCGTAACCTTTTGCATAAACCCGCGCAAGCCTTGCGACGAAATAGAGATAATGATTATATCGCTTGAAGTTACGGCTTCTTCCAAATCGCAAGTAAGCTTAATCGACTTGTCCAAAGTTACGTATTCGTTTTTGCCCGTAGTCTTTAAAACTTCGTAAGAATAGTCCCCCTCGGGGCCCCAGCTTATTACCTGATTTTTAAGAACCGTAGCTTGATACCAAGCAATAAATGAACCCCAGCGGCCGCAGCCGAGAACGGATATTTTCATGAAAGACCCCCATATATGTTGAAGTTTCGCACATCTTTATATGCTTTTGCGCTCTGATAATGCGCGGGATAAGGTTACTTCGTCGGTGTATTCAAGCTCGCCGCCGACGGGTATACCGTGAGCAAGTCGGGTTACGTTTACGCCCAAAGGCTTTAAAAGCTTTGCGATATACATTGCAGTTGCTTCGCCCTCGACGTCGGGGTTGGTTGCCATTATGACCTCTTGCACCGTGCCGTCAATGCGGGCGAGCAGCTCCTTTATACGGATATCGTTGGGGCCCACTCCGTCCATCGGGCTTATAACGCCGTGAAGAACGTGATACACGCCCTTAAACTCGTGCAGCTTTTCCATGGCAATGACGTCCTTCGGCTCTTTAACTACGCAAATCGTAGTGCCTTGGCGGCGCTTGCAGATTTCGCATACGTCCTCTTCCGTGAAGTTGCCGCACACCTTGCAATAGCGCACCTTTTGCTTACAGCAAACTATGCTTTCGGCAAACTCCTTCGCCTCTGCCTCCGTCATACCTATAACCTTGTAGGCGTAGCGTTGGGCGGTCTTTTTGCCCACGCCGGGAAGCTTTGAAAACTGATTTATTAATCTGCCTATCGGCTCGATAAAAACGTCCATTTAGAATAATCCTTTGCCGGCGTTACCGTAGGGTCCCATCTTCTCGTTATAAACTTCGTCGGCTTTTTTGTAGCCGTCGTTGATTGCCGCCATAATTAAATCTTCAAGCATTTCGACGTCGTCCTCGTCCGTAATGTCTACGAGCGAAGAAAGCTTGCTGCCGAATTCTATTCCGTTGATAATCTTTTTTGCGTTCATGTAGACTACGACGGTTTCGTCGCCTTCCTCGCCGCCGCCCGAAAGCCCGACCACCTCGTAATCTTCAAGCTCGGCGTCTACCTTTTGCATTTGCTCTTGCATTTTCTGGGCTTCCCTAATCATATTCTGCATATTGCCCATTCCGCCCATACCGCCTTTAAATCCTGCCATAAATACACTCCTTAAAAGAATTTTTTTGCAATTGCCCCCAATATATGTTGGAGTTTCGACTGTTTTACTTGATTTCTATATCTGTTCCGTCAAAGTTGTTTTTAAGCTCTTTAAGCGCTTTTTCGTAGCCGCTTTCACCCTTCTGCTTGAAACGAACCTCAAATTCGGAAACCCCGAATTCAAGAAGAACTTCGGAGATAAATTTGTAATTGTCCGCCCTGTTCAGCGATTTTAAAACCGCCTCGCTCTCGGTCAGAAGAATCAGTTTGTCGCCCTCGAAGTCGTGGTCCAAATCCATACACAGTGTGAAAAGCACGGCGTTTTTGCGCGTGGTGCGAAGTGCCCTGATAAATTGGGCAAACACCTTGCCTTTATCAGCACTGCCGAAGCCGGGCGCCCCCTTTACGGGCACGCTATCGAAAATCTGCGGCTGGACTGCGCTTTCTTCCTTTTGAACGGGTGTTTCGGATTTTGCGAAGGGGTCGTAGTCGTCCTCTTTTAAAATAATCTTTTTCGCGGGTTGAACGGGTTCTTTTTTGACCTCGGCAACGGGTTTAGACGGCAAAACGGGTTTAGGAGCCGCGGTTTTAACCGTTATACCCTCGGAAATTTTGCGTTCAAGTGCGTTTATTTTGCCGATTATCGCGTCGATATCGTAATCGTTTTGCGGTATTGCAGCTTTTAAAACTGCCGTTTCCAAAGTAATTCTGCCGCTTAAGGAATAGCGCATATCCGTTTCTGCTTTGGAAAGAATTTCGGTTACGCGTAAAAGCTTGTGCCCGTCTGCGTTTTGCGCCGTTTCCTCTATTATTTTATAAGTTTCATCGGGCAAATTGACAATTTCGCGTGCGGTTTTACAAACTTTTACTATCGTGCAGTCGTTCAAAAACGAAAGCATATCCTTTATAAGCACACCGACGCCCTTGCCCGTAGCAAGAATTTCCTCTACCGCAGAAAGTGCCGCGGAAGCGTCTTCGTTTAAGATACACCCGCATATATGTGCCACTTTCGCCCATTCCGCACTGCCTAAAACGGCGTTTACGTCGTCGTAAGTAAGCTTGCCTTGAGAGTACGATGCGCACATATCGGCGATGGAAAGACTGTCGCGTGCGCTGCCTGCACCTGCGCGGGCTATTGCCGAAACGGCGGCGTCCTCATACTCTTTACCCGTCTTGTCGAATACAGATTTAATAAGCTGCTCCAAGTCGTGCTGGGGGATAAGCTTAAAGTCAAAACGCATACAGCGTGAAAGTATGGTTGCAGGAATTTTCTGCGGCTCGGTCGTGGCAAGAATGAACACGGCGTGGCGCGGAGGTTCTTCCAAGGTTTTTAAAACCGCGTTGAACGCCGACTGGGTGAGCATATGCACCTCGTCGATGATATATACCTTGTATTTTCCCGCAACGGGAGGGTACTGCACCTTTTCCCTTAAATCACGCATTTCGTCAACGCCGTTGTTGGACGCCGCGTCGATTTCCGAAACGTCGAGGTTGGAGCCGTCGGCCAACGCACGGCACGTGGCACACTTGCCGCAAGGGGAAGAATTGACGGGGTGTTCACAATTTATTGCCCGCGCAAAGATTTTTGCAAGGGTGGTTTTGCCCGTTCCGCGTGGGCCGCAAAAAAGGTAGGCGTGCCCGACTTTATCGCTTTCTATCTGGTTTTTGAGTATGCGGACGATATGCTCTTGACGAACTACTTCATCGAAGTTCGTAGGACGGAAAGTCCTGTAAAACGCAAGATACATGGGGGTCAATCCTCCTTTCGGTATAATTTTTCAAGTTTGGTTTTGGCACGCGCCAAGGCGTTTGAAACGCTTTTTTGCGGCTTGCCGAGTGCGGCTGAAATTTCCGCAACCGACATACCGTCAAGGTGCATTACGATAGCTTTGAATTCCGTTGACGATAAGATTTTGGATATCTTTTGCAAAAACTCGCGCCTGTTTTCCCTTCTTATAACTTCGTCCTCGGGGCTGACGGGCGAAATTTCTTCACCTATTTCGACGATGGGAACGAAGTCGTTCAAGGCGGCGTTCTTTGCGCCGAGGCTCTTCTTTATAGCGTCGAGAACGGCGTTTCTTATACACGCGTAGGCGTAAGAAGAAAAGTTTGCACCGCCCTCCTCAAAGCCGTTTATGGCGGAGTACAAGCCCACCATTCCCTCTTGCACCAAGTCCTCGTTTTCGCCGCCGTGCAAAAAGAACCTTGCGGCAATGGCGTGGACCAAGTTAGAGTATTTATTTAAAATTTCCTCTTGCGCGTGCTTGTCGCCGCGGCGGGATTTTAAAATGAGTTCTTCGTCAGTCATCTTCTTCTAATTACTTCGTAAACGGCGATACCCAGCGCAACTGAGGCGTTGAGGGAGTTTACCTTGCCGTGCAACGGTAAGGATAGGCAGAAATCACACTTTTCACGCGTGAGGCGTTTCACCCCGCTATCCTCGCCGCCGATAACCAAGGCAACGTTACCGGATAGGTCGGCTTTGTAAATATCGTCGCCGTCGGCTTCTAAGGCGTACAGCCAGTAGCCAACCTTTTTCAGCTCTTCAACCGCGTAGTTTAAAGAATTTACTTTGGCAACGCGCATATGCTCTGCCGCGCCCGCAGAGATGCGGATAACGGCTTCGGTAACGCTTGCCGACTTATTGGCGGGGATAATTACGCCGTCGGCACCCGCGCACTCGGCAACCCTTATAATGGAACCGAGATTATGCACGTCCTCTATGCCGTCGCATAAAACGACAAGCCCGCCGTTTTCCTTTTTGGCGGAAATAATTTCTTCCAAAGTGGAATATTCGTAGTCGGTGGAAAAAGCGATAACGCCTTGATGCCTACCTTCAACGCTCTCCTTGTCGAGGACCTTTTTGTCCACGAACTGAACGCGTACGTTAGCCTTGCGCGCCTCGGCAAAGATTTTGTTGAGACTCCCTTGCGGGTTCTTTTCCAAAAGAATTTTATCTATATTTTTGTCTGTTTTAAGTAATTCTAAAACAGGGTTTCTACCTTCAGTTTTCATCTATTTATACACTCAATAATTCTTCAATTCTTGCGTAATTGCCCGTTAGATACAGATAACCTAAAAGCGCCTCAAAGCCCGTTGAGTTGTTGTATTCCGCAACGGTGGCGTTTTTTGAACGGGTGGGTTTTTTGGCGTTTCTGCCGCGCTTGAAAACGGCAAGCTCGTCCTCGGTTAAAAGGGGCAAAATCCTTTCCAAAAGTATATTTTGACCGTGCGCAGACACCTCCGAAGCTGAAAGCTTTTGCAAAGTGCCTGTGGAGAAGTCGTGTTCGGCAACCAATTTTTCACGAACGTACAGAGTATAAACCGCGTCGCCGACGAATGCGAGGGTTACGGGGCTTATATTTTTTGTTTTTTCTTCGGAAAGAGTCGTAAAAATTTTAAACATTAACCCATTCTCCCGTTAACGATTTTAACACATAATCATAAAAATTGCAATAATTCCGTATGATATAGCGTGAAATTAATCGTTTTTAAAAAAAGTATTATCCTTGCCGTTTGCTTAATAGTTGCGGCGGGCGCAATTATAGGTATTTGCTGCGGCGTGGCGGCGACGACTGCCTCTGCCGCAACCGAGAAGGTTATAGTTATCGACGCGGGGCACGGCGGAATTGACGCGGGCATTCACGGCGTGGAATCGGGCGCGAAGGAAAGCGATATTAATCTTGCCATTGCGAAAAAGCTTAAAGGCTATTTTTCGGGTGCAGGATTTAAAGTGGTTATGACGAGGACGGACAACGGCGGACTTTACGGGCTGTCTACCAAGGGTTTTAAGATGCGCGATATGAAAAAGCGCAAACAGATTATCGAGGACTGCAACGCCGATATGGTTATATCCATTCACCAGAACTCCTGTCCCGTTCCTTCACGGCGGGGCGGTACGGCGTTTTTCGATAAGGACAGCGAGTGCGGAAAGGCGCTTGCCGATTTAATTCAAAGCTCTTTAAACGACATGGAGGAATGTGTTAAACAAAGCGCGGCACTTGCGGGGGACTATTATATGCTTAAATGCACCAAGAGCCCTTCCGTTATAGTTGAGTGCGGTTTTATGACCAACCCCGAGGACGATAAGCTGTTAAATACAGACGGTTACCGCGACAAATTGGCGTACGCAATTTTTAAAGGCGCGGTCAATTATTTTGCTTAAAATAAAATTTAAAGGCGCGGACTTACAGTCCGCGCCTTTTTTTAAAATTAAACCCGCGTATATTACTTAGCCATATCGGAGAAAAAACTACCACATTATTTCTTTTAAGCGCGAAGCTTTATACGCGGGTTATTATGGAAACCCGCTAAACGGGGAACCATCAAGCAAGTAAATCTTTATCGGTTACGTCGTCGTAGAAGCCGTCGGAATCGTCCGTAGAACGGCGGGCTTTTAACGCAATAACGAGCGCGATTAACGAAATAACCAAAACCGCGATGCTTACGATTATAAGCGCAATCTGCCAACCGACGAGACTGGTGCCCGTCTGCTCGTTTATTACCGGTACCACGGGGGTCGTAGCCGAAACTTCGAGGTAGCCGTGAACGGTATTGTAGTTTACTGCGTCGTCGGGGGTAAACGTGTAATAACACTTATTCGTCCCCTCTTGCAGCTCGTACGCGCCGTTGTCCCAAGTGAGCTTGCCCGCGGGTGCGCCGCCGCCCGCCGCCAAAGTAAGCTCGCTCAAGCTTTTGCCAACCGAAAGACTGCCGCCCACGGAAGGATTTAAAACGGGATTTATTTTCTTAACCTCGAAGGTTGCGATTATATCGTCAATATCCTCGTAATTTTTATCAACAGTGAACTTGGCGGTAACCTTGTACTTGCCTGCATTCTTAACGTTGGCAGCGTCGATTATATTGCCGCCCTCGTCCTCGTATACGTAATTTACGGTAACACCCTTGGGTAAATCTTTTAATTCAATTCCGCCCGTAACGGGGTTGCCGAAGTTGTAATCGGTATCCTTGGGTGCGAAAATTACCGGTTTATCAAGCGGCTTTTTGGAAACCGTAAGGTCGCCTATTTCAGCCGTCTTGGTTACGCCCTTATCGGTGAAGCTTAAAATAACCTTGGTATCGCCGTACTGCAAGCTGTCTGCGCCGTTTTCGTAGTTTACCGAATAGCCCTTGCCGCCCATATCGAGAATTTTCACGGTGTCGTCGTTGTACTTTGCGGTTACGGTAATCGTAGAAACGTCAAACTTATCGAGCGCGGTGTAATCCCTGTTGATGTCGTCGTCAACCGGCTCGGCGGTAAATTCGGTCAAAACTACGTCTTGAATTACGACGGACATTATCGTATCCGAGTAAGTGCCGAAGGTTACGGTAATCGTAAAATCGTCGCCGCCCTTGGTAGGCATTTTAACCGTGTTGGTTGCGCCCGATTTGTCCCAGTCGCCCACGATGGAATATCCGCCTACGATTTCGTCAGTATCGCCGCTGCTGAGAATACCCGTAACTTTAAGGTTCTGCTTTAAAACGGCTATGGAAGTTGAAGTGAACAGCTCGGGCTGTGATTCGCCCTTCCAGCTCACGCTGATAGCAACGTAATTTTGCTTTTCGGCTTTAAGTGTTTTAAAGCCCGTAACCACCGCGTAGCTGTCAAGGTCTGCGGGGGTGAATATCCAATAATAGTCGTGTTGCCCCTCTTTAAGCGTGGGGTCTTGTTCGTCCCATTTAAGCGTGCCTTCAACGGGCTCGCCGTCGTAGGTTGCAACCGCCGTTATATCGGGCAGAGCCTTACCCACGAAAAGCTTATCCGTGCCGTTGTATGTAACGTAAGTAACCACTACCGTAGGTAGTGCAATGGTAATATTGAAGGTGCCGGATACGCTGCCCGTGTAGTTGCCCTTACCCGTTATCGTATAGCCTGCGACGCCTATTTCGACGTTGTTCTCGTATTCAACCGTGTAATCTTCGCCCTTTACAAGCGTGCGTCCGTTCAAGGTTACCACGGGCTCGGGTTCAATTGCTTCACCCGTCTGCTCGTACGAAGCTTTAATTGCGGTAATCTCCGCCTTGGAAATATCCCCCTTAACAATCGAGAACGCCGTTGAAAGCGTACCTTTATAGTTACCCGCGCCGTTTACCTCAACCACAGCCGACAAGCCAACTTCCTTATTGTTGCGGTAAGTTACGGTGTAATCTTCGTCCTTGGTTAGCGTTTTGCCGTTTAAGGTTACGACTGGCTCGGGGGTTATTTCGGAACCCGTGTACTCGTACTTTTTCTCTATACCCGAAAGCGTTGCCTTTGAAAAATCTGCCTCAACGATTTTGAAGGTTATATTTTTTACCGAATTGTACTTGCCCGTGCCCGTAATTTTTACGGTTGCGGTGCCCAAATCTGTATTTGCCGAATACTCAACCGTATAGTCCGTGCCTTTGACGAGGGTCTTTTCGCCCCGTTTTACGACGGGTTCGGGAGTGATTGCTTCGCCCGTCCATAAGTATTCTTCTTCGTAACCTGAAACTGGCGCGTATAGTAAATCGGCAACGAAGAATAAAATAACTGTCGT
>CAMWQS010000068.1 GCA_947176485.1 uncultured Clostridia bacterium
TAATGAAAATATATGATAATTTTTTGTCAAAAATTTAGATTTTTTTAATTTTTTGCCCAATTTTAAACCAAAATCTCCCAGAGCGAGATAAATTTGTCATATTTTTGTATGACATTATGACAAAAACCGTGTAGACAAACATTATTATATAATGGGGAAAAATGCAAAAAATAAGCCTTGCCGCTTTCGGCAAGGCTGTAATTTACTGCTTGGAAGTATCGTCTTTTTCGTCCTTTTCTTTGTCCTTTTTTTGCTTGCGCATAATGAAATACTTGCGCATCGCTACCACGAAGCACCCCACGCCCACGAGCATGAACACGGCAACTTGCGTTGCTGCGCCGCAAAAAATATAGTAGACGCCAAGACCTATGCAGACGAGCCCGCACACAATCTCGACGATGATAACCCAAAGACTGTTTTTATCCATTTTCGTACCCGTAATTATTATAACACGAAGTTTTAAAAATGGGAAGTATTTAACGCAGTATTTTAATAAAGGCTTGACAGTGGTTTTGATTTAAGTTAAAATTTTTTTATGATAGAAGAAAATGTGAAAAAGCTTTTAAAAGAAATACCAGAAAAGAACCCGTTCGGGGAAAAGGTAACGCTTATTGCGGCGGTTAAATTACAGACCGCAGATGGCATTAACTCAGCCATATGTGGGGGTGTAACCGATATCGGCGATAATCAAGTGCAAGAATTCAGGGATAAATTCGACCTTATAAACGGCACCCCCCGCCGCCATTTTATAGGGCATTTGCAGACCAATAAAATTAAGTATCTTTTGGGTAAGGTAGACCTTTACCACTCGGTTGACAGATACAATTTAGCCGAAGAGCTGTCCTTAAAAAGCGCGAAAGCCGAAGTAACTTCGAATATTTTGATACAGATAAATATAGGCAACGAGGAAACTAAGGGCGGATTCCCACTTGAAGAAGCCGACGAAGCTTATAGAAAGATAAGCGCACTTCCCGCTTTAAACGTTGAAGGGCTTATGGCTATGCTCCCTTTTGACAGGGACGAGGCGCGGCTTAGAAGTTTGGCAAAAGCCATGCGCCGGAAATTTGACGAGCTGAACGCACAAGGCGCGAATTTAAAATACCTTTCTATGGGAATGAGCGGGGACTGGAAGCTTTGCATAGAAGAAGGCAGCAATATGATACGCCTTGGTACCGCCATTTTCGGCGAAAGAAACTACAAACGTGCCGTTTCGGAATAAAAACGTAAAAACGTTTAAGTACTTGTATTTTCGGAAAAATGAATTATAATAAATAATATCTAACGTATACCAAATTGCGGCGGTATGATAATAAAATCCAAGGGGGCAATTTTGAAGAAATTATCCATCGTATGCATTGCGTTTGCTTTGAGTTTCTTGCTCGCTTTAAGCGGTTGCACAAACAATGGCGCAAGGTTATTTAAATACCTTAAAGACACAAAGGAGTTTGCCGATACGAGCAACGACTACGATATAAGTCTGACGGTAAACGATGACTTATCATTCGTTTTAAACGTTTCGTGCTATGAGGAAGCGTTAAAGAATTATCACGTCGAAGGCTCGAAAATGGAATATTTAGGTTGCTACGAAAGCTCGTTTACTACCGAATGGTTAGGGGTCACGCAAAACAACACTAGCTACGAACACGCAATAAAACTGACCGGCGCAACCGTGGAAATAGACGGCAGAGAGGAAGTTTTCTATTTGGTTGCAGAAACCACTTCGAAGCGTTCCGATTCGTATTATCTTACGCTCGTCCATCACTTGGATTTCGAAGATTACGATAGCAATCTTGCAAAAATCGTAAAAGGCTACCCGAGTTACGTACTTCACAAGAAATAATTAAATTTCGGCGTAGAAAAAAGACCTTGTTTCTACAAGGTCTTTTAAATTTGTTATTTAATCAGTCTCCTTTGAAGGGAAGCAAGTCCGCAATTCTTGCGCGCTTGATAGCTTTGGAAAGCTCTCTTTGGTGCTTTGCGCAAGTACCGCTCATTCTGCGGGGAAGCATTTTGCCGCTTTCGGTTACGAACTTTTTGAGTTTTGCAACGTCCTTATAGTCGATAACCGTAGCCTTTTCCTGGCAGAATACGCAAACCTTTTTGCGGGGAAATCTTTTATACGCCTTTTTAGCGGGCGCTACTTTATTTTCTTCCATAATTTATCTCCTTGAAATTAGAAGGGAATATCGCTGTCGTCGTCGAAGGGTTGAAGCTGAGGTTTGGAGCCGCCCTTTTGCGAAGGCGCGGGTGCGTCGAATTCGTCGCCGCTGTTTTTGGGCGAGAGGAACTCTACGTCTTGACAAACGACGTCAATTCCCGTGCGCTTAACGCCTTGGCTGTCCTCGTAATTCCTAAGCTCGATAGAACCCGATACCGCAACCTTGTTGCCCTTTCTTGCATAGCGGGCAACCGTTTCACCTAAACCGCGCCATGCAACGCAGTTGAAAAAGTCGGTCTTTCTTTCACCGTCGCCTGCAGCGTACGTTCTGTTGACTGCAATAGCAAAACGGCAAATCTTAATTCCGCCCGAAGTTTCGGTAAGTTCGGGGTCACGCGTTAAATTCCCTATTAAAAATACTTTGTTCATAATTTTATCCTTTGGTTTATGCTTTTACGGTTATCATTCTTCTTAAGACTTCGGACGAAAGGTCAGAAACTCTTTCAAGCTCCTTAACAGCCGCTCCGTCAGCCTCGAAAGTCATTACCGTGTAATCGCCGTCGTTTTTGTAGTTGATGGGGTAAGCAAGCTTTTTAACGCCCCACTTGTCAACGGAAACTACGCTGCCGCCCTTGGACGTAACCACGTCCTCGAACTTCTTCCCGATTGCTTCCTTCGCTTCGTCAGCCAAAGACGCGTCGAGAATGTAAATCATCTCGTAAGTTTTCATTTTTTCACCTCCCGGACTTAATCGGCATACCACCTACGGTATGCAAGGCAAACGCACTTATAGTGCCCTTTTATACTACATTAATATAATTTTTTTGTCAACTCATTTTATGCGGTTTTTAATTTGCCGTAAAAAACCGCGATTTTTTAGCGTATGAAATAAGTTTTTCTTTCTCGTTTTCCGTCTGTCCAACGGCACACGCAAGCAATAAATTTTCCAAAGCTTTGCCCGTAAGCTCTTTCGGGCAGCCCGCTTCAATCAGTTCGTCCCCACGGACGGCAAGCTGCTTCAAGTCCAAGGGCACGCCCTCTTCCTTCATTTTTTGCAGGATAGCGGTCATTTTTACGACGGACGGCGCGGGGGATAAATCGTCCCGACAAGCGGAAAAATCGGCTTGTTTTAAAAGCATAAGCTCGTCGAAATAGTCCAGATTTTTTACGATGAATTTACGCACTTTATTTTCACGCGCATCGCACCGCAAATCGTACATGTGAAGGGCGGTAAGCTTGACCACTTTTTCGGTAAGCTTTTTAGGCACTTTAAGGCGATTGCACACCTCCTCGGCAATTCTTGCGCCCTCGGTTTCGTGCCCGTAAAAGTTGCCGAAATTTTTCATACAGTACGGCTTACCGATATCGTGCAAAAGCGCGGCAAGGCGTATGCTTTCGTCCGCGTACTTAACGGTGCGGAAAGAGTGTTCCAAAACGTCGTAGCGGTGAATATCGCTTCTTTGCGGCATACCGTTGCCGAGGTAAAGTTCGGGCAAAATTACTTCTAAAACGCCCGTGGTTTTTAGGACGGAAAGCCCGTTATGTGCAGCATATATGGCACCGTATCGCAAATCGGCGTGCAAAATTCTGTCCAGCTCCGCCCATATTCTTTCGGGTGCAATATCGGCTATTAACCCCGCGTTTTGCCGTGCGCCGTCAAGGCATTCTTCGGTGGGCGTAAAGCCCGTTTCGGCGGAAATTCTTGCAAGCCGCATAAGGCGCAAGCCGTCCTCTCCGAACACTTTTTCAGCCGCAGCAACCGTTGACATTTCACGGTTTTTTATATCGTCAATTCCGTCCAAAGGGTCAACGAATTTCCCCTTCTTTATATCGTAATAAACGGCGTTGCATTTGAAGTCCCGACGGCGGGCGTCAAGGTATATATCATCGGTGAAAAAAGTGTTTACGGGGCGGTGAATTCCCCTTACGTATTCGTCCGAACGGAACGAGGTAAACTCGTAATCTTCGTCCCCGAAAGAGAGCTTAACGGTACCAGTATTTTTATAGACTGCGTCGATATTAAAGCCCGCGTTTTTTGCGCGGGCAACGAAGTCCTCCGCATCGACCGGTGCGCAGATATCGGTATCGAGCTTATCCGCTTTAAGCCCCGCAATAAAATCGCGCACTCTGCCACCCACCACGTACAAAGGATACGGGCAGTCTTCAGCAAGCCGTATTAAGTTTTCGGGCAAAGTGTTTTTCATATATTTCGATTATACCCTTTTTTTAAAAGTATTGCAATTTTCTTTAAGGTATTGTATAATAATTTCGGTACACTTCAAAATCGGAGAGAATTACATTGTACTATATTATTGCAAATGAAACACATTTGAAAGGCAAGGGAATTCAGCGGCTGGAAACCGTTAAAAAGGTTTTTGACGTTGCGGGGAAAGAATACGAAGTTCTTTTGACCCAAAAAGAGGGCGACGCAAAACGCCACGCCGAGAGGATAACTTCTTTAAACGAAGAAAGCACCATTATCGCCATGGGCGGCGACGGCACCTTGCACGACATTTTAAACGGTATTAAGGACTTTGATAAGTGCTCGGTCGGGCTTATCCCTTTCGGCACGGGCAACGACTTTGCCGCAACCGCAAAAATACCGAACGACGCGAAAAAGGCGGCGGAAATTATTGCGTTTAAGGCGCCAAAGCATATTGATTTTATTGAGCTTTCTTCGGGGCTACGCTCGATTAACAGCATCGGGATGGGACTTGACGTGGATATTTTAAAGCGCGTGTATTCGAGAAGGATGCGCGGGCACACGAAATACGCCCGTGCGCTTATTCCCTGCTTATTGCGCTTTAAAAGCTGTAATTTTACCATTAGATACGACGGAAAAGAAGAAAAACACTTCGGACTTATTTCCGCAGTTGGCAACGGAAAACAGCTTGGCGGGGGCATAAAACTATTCCCCCACGCTGAAATTGACGACGGATACCTTGATTTGCTTATCGTTGATTATATATCGAAGCCGCAAATGATTGGCGCGTTTATTAAGCTTATGCTCGGCAAGGTCGACAAAATTAAAAAGGTAACCTTCGTAAAGACCAAAGCCGTAACATTCGTCCACGAGGACGAAAATTATACCCTGCAAGCCGAGGGCGAGTTATACGACAACGTACCCCTTGACGCGCATATCGTTGAAAACAAGCTTAAATTTTATTTACCGTAATTAATATGACCGAAAAATATTTAAGGCGAATACTCGATAACGTGAAATCTGCCGTTGTCGTAGCCGACCAAAACTTAAAATCGGTTTTCTATAACCGCGCCTTCAAAAACCTGTTCCCGAGCGGAAGCTTGCGCGGAACGTTAGGCTCGGTTACCGCTTGCGCGGGAAACTGCAAACACTGCGGCGAGGACGGCGGTTGCCGCGGCTGCGGGCTTGCGGAAACGTTCGAGGACGCTTTTCTTTCAAATAAAGAAGTCGTAAGGCGTGTTTTCCAAAAGGTGAAAAGCGGCGAAAACGTGCACGAGGTGGCTTATTCGATAACCGTAACCCCCCTCGGCGGCGGGCTTTGTATGGCAACCGTTGACGACGCGTTCGAGCTGGAAGTCGCCCGCGAATTGCAAACCGCGAAGAACATTCAGCAAAGGCTTTTGCCCGCGGGAAAATGGGCGGGCGGAAAGAAATACTCCTACACGTACCTTCCTTGCAGAGAAATCGGCGGAGATTTGCCCGACGTTTACACCGTTGGAAATTCCGCTTGCGGTATGATTGCCGACGTATCTGGCAAGGGTGTTGCGGCGGGTATGCTGTCAGCGTTCGTAAAGGCGGCTTACGATAAGAAAAGCCCCTCGCCGGCGCAAGCAATATCCAACCTAAGCGCGAAGTTCAGAGAGCTGAATTTGGACGAGAGAAACTACGTTACCGTTGCCGCCGTGCGCATTGACGAGGACAGTATAACCTACTCGATGGCGGGGCACAACGTACCCCTTTTATTGAAGACGGGCAGCGGCATTACGAGAATTATGCTAAACTCTCCGCCCGTATCGAATTGGTTTGATAACCCCGCTTACTTTGACGACAGCATTCATTACGAGAAGGGCGACATCTTAGTTCTTTTGACCGACGGCGCTACGGAGTGCAAGAACGAGCGCGGTGAAATGTTCGGCGTGGACAAGGTTATAAAAACCCTTTCCTATTCCCGCACGGCTGACGATTTTATTAAAAACCTTGAAAACAATTTGCGCGGCTTTTGCAAGGAATTAAACGACGATATTACTGCAATTGCCTTTGATTTATAACGATAGACCCCAATATATGCTTGAAATAACCGCCGTTCGGCTAAGCCGGACGGCGGTTTTAACTGTTTTTACAGAATTTAACTTATTTTTTGCGTTATTTGCGGCATATATGGGGGTCTAAGGAAAAATTACAAGATTGTTTTCAATTTTTCGACGGCGGCGGAACGCCCCTCCGCACCGAGTTTTAAATAGATTGCGCTGATGTAATTTCTTGCCGTGCCGTCCGAAAGCTTTAAGGCGGAAGCTATCTGTCTGTTGGTGAAACCGTCCGCAAGCATAAGGGCGATTTCCACCTCCCTTTCGGAAAAGTTAAACGCCTTTTTCAGCTTGTATTCTTTATCTGAAGAAATCATTGCGGCGGCGTCAGTTATCTTTTTGGCGATTTTTGCGGGCAAAATCGTGTCCCCTGCGTAGGCGTTTTTAACCGCGTCGATTAAAGCCGTTGCGCCGATGTCCTTTAAAAGATAGCCGCTTGCGCCGTTGTTGATTGCGCTTAGAATATAGTCGCTGTCGTCAAAGGTGGTGAGGATAATTATTTTTATATTCTCGTCGATTTCCTTTATCTTTTTGGTTGCGACCACGCCGTTCATATTGGGCATTCTTATATCCATCAATACGACGTCTGGCTTTTGCTCCGCCACCTTTTCAACTGCGCGCACGCCGTCCGAGGCTATGCCCACGACCTCGACCTCGTTAGATGTTTCGAGAACGGACTTTATGCCCTCGGCAAGAATTTGCTGGTCGTCTACCAATAATACCTTTATCATTTTAACTCCTTATTATAGGGTAGGGATATTTCAGCTTCGAACCCTTCCCCTTCCTCTGCCGAAATCCGGAATTTTCCGCCTAATCTTTCAGCCTTTTCGCGTATACCTTTTAAGCCGAAGCCTTCCTTTATTTCGCCCTTTACGCCCTTGCCGTTATCGGACACGAGCAAGTAAAGCCCGTCCTTCCTCTCTTTAAGCTCGACGTAGAAGGCGGTTGCGCTGCCGTGGCGTATGCCGTTAGACAAAAGCTCTTTTAAGCTGTTTACTATGACGCGGTAGGCTTCGGAATCGGGCTGAACGTCGTCCAAATCGTACCTTGCCTTTACGTCCGTACCGTCTATCGTTTGGGCAATAACTTCCTCAACTTCCTCTTTTAGCGGGCGGACCTTGTTGCGCCCTGCCAAAAGATGAACGCTTTCACGCATCTGTTCCAAGGCGTTCTTCGCCTGAATGTTTGCCGAAATAATTCTGTTCTTTGCCTCTTGCGGGTTCTCGTCAATCAAAAGCTTTGCCGCCTCGGTTTGCATAATTACGGTGGTCATAGAGTGCCCCGCCGTGTCGTGAATATCCTTTGCAATACGGTTCCTTTCTTCAAAGACTTTGGTTGCCGTAAGCTCCTCCGAAGTTTCTTCAAGCCTTGCGCGGTTCTCGTCCGCTTCCTTTAAAGCGGCTGAAAGCTCCAAATTGGTTTTATAGAATTTGAGCAAGAACACGGCGACGATAAAGTCGATTACGATTGCAAGCAAGCCGAAAAGTACGCCCGAGATAATATCAATCGCGTCGGGGTTGGGGTTGCTGACGAAGCTACCGATTAAAAACGAAATGGTGAAAACGCCGCAGCTTACGCCGAAAAGTATGGTTTTATCCTTAAAGCGTTCCACGGCTATATAGCACTGCGTTAAGACTATGCAGTAAATCGTGGACATAAACGAGTTACCGGTTAGAATGCATATGGTGAGAATTAACGCCGAATCAAGCCCGTAGAACACCATTTTAGCTACGAAGTTTTTTATTACGAAAGCGTTGATACATTCAAGTGCGGTTAAGACGATACAGCATACCACCGTTGCGTAGAAGTTTGCGTGTGAAACCTTATTGAACGCCTGCGCACAGATAACTATGCATATGATGCCCATAAGCACGGCAAGGAAAACTTTTACGTAGTCCGTAATTTTTATGGAATAAACGTCAAACTTCTTTTTATCGCTCATTTCTTACCTTACCGTTTTAAAGCTGACTCTAAAACACATCTCACCCTCCCTCCGAAGAGGATA
>CAMWQS010000069.1 GCA_947176485.1 uncultured Clostridia bacterium
TCATCATCCAGCTGCCGCCGCAAGCGATAATTTTATCGTATGCAAGGTATTCGAGGATGTTGTCCGCAGAGATACCGCCCGTAGGCATAATTTTAAGGTAAGGGAACGCCGCGCAGATAGCCTTGATGGTTTTAAGCCCGCCGTAGTTCGACGCGGGGAAGAACTTCAAGGTGGTAAGTCCGCAAGCGATAGCCGCCATAGCCTCGGTAGGGGTTACGATGCCGGGAAGGTAAAGCATATGGTGCTTTTTGCAGCACTTTGCAACTTCTTCGGAAAAGCCGGGGGATACGATAAACTTAGAGCCCGCTTTAATAGCCTTTTCGCACTGCTCCTTGTTGATAACGGTGCCCGCGCCTACGAGCATATCGGGATAGGTTTTTACGGTGAGCGCAATAGCCTCTGCCGCGCAAGGCGTACGGAATGTAATTTCCGCGCAAGGAAGTCCGCCGTTAACGAGTGCCTGCATCTTGGGCAAGGTTTCTTCAATGGAGTTAAGCACCACTACGGGCACGATTTTTGTCTGTTTGATTTTTTCAAGAAGTTCTTGTTCGGTCATAATATTCTCCAAGTTTTAAAAGATTGTTTTTATTATATCACGCGGTTTAGCGAAAATCAATAGCGCGGCAAGATTTATTTATCTGCCTTTGCGTACTTTTCTTATCTTGTGCTTGATGGGGAACGCCCAGCAAATGGAGAACGCCCATAAAAGAAGATAGCAAATACCGCTTATCCAAGTCATTGAAGATACTGCCGCGAATACCGTAACCAAGGTTGCAGGAAGTCCTACGCCCGCAGCCGCCACGGTCATTGCCAAGGGTGCCAAGAAGAAGAATATGCAGGGCCAGCAGCTTACGAGCTTTACGTACCACATAGTAAACCGCTTATTCTTTGCAAAAATGCGGAAGAACGCAAACAGGAACAGTATAAACCACATAAGCGCGTGGAACGCAACGAATATAAACAGATATCCGTAAGGCGCGGCTATTTGGTTCAGCATTTGCGCGTAGTCCGCAAGACCCGAGGTTGATTCCTCCGAATCGAAATCACCGCTTGCCATACCGACGATTAAGTCTGAGTACGAGGTATACGCCTCCCCGCCTTCGGGCGACATATGTACGCAAATCATTTCCTCAACGGAAAAGCTTCCGCCCGTAGCCGCAACCGTAGTGTCGTAAACCTCTTTGCAGTTTTCGTGGGCAGCCGTCTTTTGTTCGTCCGTAAAGGTGAAATCAAGCTGCTCCTCTAAAAGCTTCAAGTAATCGTCAAGCTCCTCAACCATTTCCTCGGAGGACTGCACGCTGTCTATTTTCAAAAGCGCGTCGTTCAGCGTGTCTAAATCGAGCTTTTCAAAGTCCTCCGCGCTGACTATCGCCTTGGTTTTGGTAGCTAAATACGAGTTGATAAACGAAGCCGAAATTTGCTCCACAAGTCCGTTTTTAACGAGCAAGCTGTTTATCAAAATGGAACCCTTCTCGTTTTCGGGCGCAGTTAAAACCTTGAACATGTCCAAAGGTGAAAGTTCAATCACAGCGTCAACGCCCTCGAACATTACCGCAAGCATCTCCGACAATTCATCGCCTTGGGAAGCTTCGCTGCCCTCACTGCCTTCACTGCCGGTGCTTTCACTGCTACCGCTCATTTCGCTAACCAGTGCGGGCGCGATTTTGCCGATATCTATTTTTAAAAGCGGCGTAATAATCAAAGAAATTGCGGCAACCAGCGCAAGCAACGCAACGACTATATTTAAAGGTATAAGTTTCCTTTGTAATCTCTTTTCCTCGTCGGAATACAATTTATAACTCATAGAAAACCTCTTTTAAATTTGGTTACTATAAAATTATAATATTTTATACGCGCCGTGTCAAGTTGCGTAAGCGGTATATACGGCTACACAATTTTTACCACTTCCTGATTTTATCCTGTTTTAAAAACCCGCACGCTTAACACTGCTCTCTGATTTTATTGAAGTAGTAATTACTCATATTTTTAAGCTCGTAGATTATGCGCTCGTAAAGCTCGGTTACCATTGCGTTTTCCATACCGCGTAGGCTTGCAAGCATATCCACCGCCTTTTTGATAACGCTCTGTTTGCCGACGCTTTTATCCCTTGAAATAAGCGTTATAATCTGCTCGGCGCAAAACCGCAAAAGGTCGTCCTCGTCGTCCCACTCCTTATGCGCGGGTGCCTTCCCCGCAGAGCTTTTATGCCCGTCCTTAAACAGCGCAACCATAAATTTGACGAGCTCTTCTTCCCGCTTTGCGTCTTCGTCCTTCTCTTCCGTTTCAAACGGCTGTTCTTCGCTTAAATAGCGTTCGTATTCGGCAAACTTTCTATCAATTTCTTCGTCGTCGTCACAATGCATAAGCTCGCCGTCCGCTTGGGCGTCGGCGACGAACAATTTGCCGCATGCGTCCTCTTCGTCGTCCTGCTCCATTCTCGCAAGCAGCTCTTGCCGCCTCCGCTCCAAAATAGCTATCCTATCGTCAAGCGATTCGGGGATAGGTTCGCAAGGCTCGTCAAACCCGCGGTTTGCATCGCCTATGAACTTATAGGTTTTGATATCAATTTTCTCAAGCTCGTTTTCGGCAACCAAATTATCGAGCGTATCCTTTAATACAAGATACGGTAAACCCGTTTCGTACAATAAATCGAATACGCTTATCTCCGCCTCGCCGTTTTTGCCGAGCTTTATACACAGGTTTAAAACCTTTAAAAAAGTCTTATCCATAGCTTTACTCCCAGAAGTTTTTCTTGCGCTTTAGCATCCAAGATACGTCGTAGTGGTATTTCTTGTCCTTGAAGTCTATTACGGGCTTCCTGTCGCTCGCAGACGCGGGATACGAGGTGTACTCGGGGCAATTGAAGTAAAGCTCGAAGTACCCTTTAAGGGGCATATGGTTGTTAATGGTAATATACGCGTCCCCGGGCTTTACCCTGTGCATAAGCTCGTCCTCGGACACCACGTGCGTTTCGACAAACTTCAAGCTGCCTTGCAGGTAGTTTGCGGGGTCGGGTATCACGTGCTTGCCTATCTGCTCTTTAACCGACTTCGCCGTGTGCACGTCGTTAGTGCCGAGGAAGTAGGTCAAGTTACAGTTGTTGCGTATCTGCTGCGCAACCCCGCCAGAGTAAGTCGTTTCAAGCTGGGTAAAGTCCTGCACTATCGCGGTGATAAAAATGTTAAGCCCGCGCCCGACGCTGAATATCGTCGGATAAATGGGGTCGGCTTGCAGCGTGGGGAACTCGTCAAGCAAATACACCACGGGGATATCCAGCGCAGTGCCCTTGTCTATCGCCTTCTTTTTTAAGTTATCCAACGCCTTTACTATGTACTGGTTAACGAACCCGCGCATACGCTCGTCCGTCATATCGTAGGTTAAAAATATAACCTGCGGTTTGTCGCCCAGCGTTTTTACGTCGAAGTTGTCGGTTACGGTAAGGTTGCGTACGTCGGGGTAGCTGTAATCGTTTAAATAGCTTTCGATTAACTGGATATAGCACGCCCTCGTGGTGGGTGCGTCGTGCATAATGCCGCGAACGTACCGCCAAACGAGGTCGTTTTTATCCCTCGAAGTGAAGAACCCGTGGTCGTCGAAGTCCCCCGAATAATCGAAGTGATAGAATACCTCGGATATGGTTTCGAAGTTTATCTGTTCGGGCAGCACGCGTTTCCTTCCCGTCTTTTCCTCTTGCTCACGCGTGAGCAAGGTATCCTCGAACAGCGCAAGTGTTATGCCGTAGATGAACCCCCTTGCGCCCTCGTCCCAGCTTACGTCGTTGTGCGAGCGGATGGGGAAAAGCTTATCAAACAGCTTTTTCAGCTCCGCCAACGCCTCGTTTCTTATGCTCTGCTTCTCCTCGGGATACAGCTCGGCGTCGCGGTAACGCCTTGCTATATCCACGATGGGATTGAACAGAATTTGCGAAACCTCGGGGTGGATGAAGTCCATATATTTGACGTTGTCCTCGCCGTAAACGCTTTTAAGGTAGTTGCCCGCAAAACGGTACAATTCGCCCTTGATATCCGCAACGATAACCGACTGTTTGCCGTCAAGGTTGAATAAATAGTTCAGCATATACCTTAAAGACTTACCGCAACCCGTTGAGCCCGTTACTAGCGAATGGCACAACCCCTTGCGTTGAAGTATATAAAGCTTCCCGTCGTCCTCTCTGTACGCCGACACCGGCACGCCGACGGAATGCTCCTTCAAAGCCTCGTACTTTTCGTAATCGCTTTCCCCCGCAACATCGTCTATGCCGAGGAGAACGGACTGCTCACCGGGAACGCTTTTGGCAAACTTTTCAATCAGCTTGGAATTAAATTTCATACCCTGCCTCCTTAAAATCCTATCGTGGGCTTATCGCTAAGAATTATCTCGCCGCTTCCGCACTGCTTGGAAAGATACTTCTGCATATCGGGTCTCAATAATAAGTCGGGCAAGCTCTTTAAAGTAGTTACGATTTCACTAGTATCGCCCTCTTTCATATTCAAAAGTATCAACCCCGCGTCGCTGTTTTTGCCCTCTTTCAGCTCCTTGGAAAGTATGCCTTCGGCAAACCTTGCGCACTCTTTATTGCTGTTTAAATAGAGCAGTTGCAGCGCGTACAGCACGCTTGAAATGTGGTCGCGCTCGTAGTTGTGCGACAGCGAGCGCAGCCTGTTGCTTTTAATAAGCGTTTCGCCGAAGGTCCCCTCTATTTTGTGCAGGGCAAGTGCCTTCGCCTCGATGGCGTCCTGCTCGTTACGGGATTTACCGAACTCGGTTTCGTTAACGCAAAAGCCGCTTAGAAAGTTCTTGTACATTTCGATATCGCCTATCGTCGTAAGGTCGTCAAGCGTTCGGTCGGAAAGCACGCTTTCATACGCTTTTATTTCTTTTGATTTAACGCCGAAATTTTTTGCAATAAAACCCCATGCTTCCGTGCCCGCGTCCGTTACTTCACGCATCAGGAAATAATAGTACAGGCTTCTGTATGATAAGTATCTCATATCTATTTCCTCCGTTTTATTTTCGTAATTTCGTAAATCTTTTTTGCGTTAAATCTTACATTTTTCTTTACCTCCTATCTTCAATATAATTATACTAAACCCCGCCGCACGCAGACAAGAAAAGGTTTCTTCCGTTCGTGCGGCTTACTCCCCACTTTTACCGACCTTTCGCAAGCAAACAAAAAAAGCCGTAAAAATTACGACTTTTTTAAAATTGCTATTAAATTTTTTAAAAGATTAATCAGTGAATACGACTATTTCTTCAAGCCTGACGCGGGCAATGCGGCAATAGAATAATAAGTCCTCTAAGCCAATAGGCGTTCTGCCCGTTTCCCAGCTGTAAATGACGTTATCCGACACACCGAAAAGCACCGCAAGCTCTTTACGGCTTATATTGCTGTCCATATCGTACTTGCAAGTTTCGCAGTCCCCGTCGCAGTTTTCTTTTTTTAAATTGTTTACACGGCAAGCGCAACGCCTGAGGTTTACGTTATCGTTCCTTAAAAGCTGCAAATTCTTTCCCGTCTTAGCCCAGTCCACGAACCGTCTTTTAATATTTTCCATAAGCTTTCTCTCTTTCGACAAAATCCGACGATTAAATAATACCACACTGCGCGGATATAATCAACATCAAATTTTATAAATTTTAATAAAAAAGACTGCGGAGCTTTCAGCTTCCGCAGTCCTTTTAAACTAACCGATATTTACTGTGCCTTATTCTTTTTGATTTTTTTAGCCAAAAAGAATGCAAGCACCGCTATACCCGCCGCAGACAGAACGTCCCACACGATTATAATAATTTTATAATACGCAAAGCCGCTTATATGCCTGCAACCGTGGAAGTATCCGTTCATTGCGGCAGAGTTGGCAACCGTATAAAGTATATGGTGCGCCGCCTCCCTTGCATAGCCCTGATATTCCTCGTTTCCGCTAAGCGAATAGCCGAATTGGAAATCGCCGAAAACTCCGTCGGATTTAAGCTTGGCGTCGCCGCCCGCCGCAAGGTTTTGGTCGGTAAACATATAACTTGCAACCTCGTAATCGGTCAGCGCGAAGCCGTTGAAGCCCCACTCTTTTCTGAGGACGCCAGTAACCAGGTTATAGTTGCCGCCCGCCCAAGTTGCGCCTATACGGTTAAACGAGGTCATCACCGCCATCGTCGCGGGCATTTCCGCAGTTTTTGGCGTATACGCGGTGATTTCACCCTTCGCGTTTTTAACGGGCTCGTTGTAGTTCACGGTAACGGTGTTGTCTACTACCGTCATTTGGAAGGGCTTTAAATATATCTCGCGTATCGCCTGCTCCTCAGCCCAGGTTATAAGCCCCAATTGGTCGCGGTGGGTTTCCTGGTCGTTTAACGCAAAGTGTTTGATAAACGCGTACATACCCTTGCTTGCCGCACCGTTAACTGCAGCACGCCCCATAATACCGCTTAAATAGCTATCCTCGGAATAATACTCGAAGTTTCTTCCCGCAAAAGGCGTACGGTGGATATTTATTCCGGGTCCGTACCAGCCCGCCGCGCCGCCGTAAAGTCCGTCTTCGCCTACGCCCTCGCCCATCTTTTGGGCAAGGTCGGGGTTCCAGGTGCAAGCAAGAATATACTCACTTGACCAGGTCATTGCTTTAAGTCCCTCGCCGATATCCAGCGAGCCGTGTTCACCCACGTCGTTAAGTCCCGCGGGTCCGTCCAAATCGATTACCTCGGGTTTATTGATAGATTTCATTTCTATCGTAACGTAACCGCTTTCGTCAACCAGCTTTTCCAATTCGGCAATGGTGATTTCGTCCAAGAGGTCCTGCCAAAGCGGGTCGTCGTAATCAAGTCCGCGCAGGTCAATAAGCTCCACACCCTTTTTCGCGCCGAAGGTGTAGGTTTTGGGCACCGTCCCTTCCGCAGGGTTTAAAGAGGTTTTGGAGTCCAACGCCGCCTTAAGCTCTGCCGTAATCTCGTGCGACCACTGTTTGCCGCCGACTTCGCTTCCGCTGTTCACTTCGGAAGCCGTGCCGTATCTCAAACCGTCGTTATCCATAACCGCCCAATTCGAGCGGGAAAGATACTTCCCGTCCGAAAGCGACGCGTTATCGAAAAGGTTCGTAACCGCCGTACCCGTATTGCTAACAGCGTAAGTGGTTTTATCCAGCTTATCCTGCACGTAAGTTCCTACGAACGCGTCGTCGCCGCTTCCCGTAAGCTTGTTAAGGTCTATCGAGCTATCCGTCTTTGCCTTTTCTTTAAGGATACCGTTCAGCGCGGTGTGCGCGTCTCCCGCCGCCGCAATATAGTATTTGCCTGCGTCGAGAATATAAGTCTTTGCGTCCTTTGCGTCGTAGCTTATAAAGTCTTGAAGGTTAACGGTAATTTTAATCTCTTCCTCAGCGTTAGGTGCAAGCAGCCCCGTCTTGTAAAAGCCGACCAAGGCAACGGACGCCTTCTCAACGCCGCCTTCTTCGTAAGGCGACTGCACGTAAATTTGCACCACGTCCTTGCCGCTGCGCTTGCCCGTGTTTTTAACCTTTAAAGAAACCTTTATATTTCCCTTGCTGTCCGCGGAAGAAACGCTGTAATTGCTCCATTCGAAGCTCGTATACGAAAGCCCGTAACCGAAGGGATAGCATACGGTATTTGCATAGTCGTAATTTCCGACGTTTGCTTTGCCGTAAACGTAGTCCTCGTAACGCGTTTCGTAATATTTATAACCGACGTAAATGCCCTCACCGTAGTTTACGTAATAGTAGCGCGTTCCGTCGTAAACGTAGTCGCCCATATTCTGCATTGCGGGTGAAGAAAAGTTATCGTATACGAAGGTGTCGACGAGGTGTCCCGAAGGGGAAATTTCCTTCCCGTCCTTATCCAGCCCCGTAAGCATATAGCCCAAACCGTACGCGCCCGTTCTGCCCGCACCGGGGAAGTTAACGACCGCCTTTATGTTGGCGTAATCTTTGACCCAGCCAAGCTCCATTGCGTTGTTGCAGTTTACAAGCAGAATTACTTTTTCGAAGGTTTGGTTAAGATAGTCTATAATTTCAAGCTCGGTATCGTCGGGTTCGAGATAGTGCTGCCCCGACTTGCCGCCGTAAGCCGCCATATCGCGTGCGGGGTCGCCGCCCTCACCGCCCGTGCGTGAAAGCACGAACATAGCCACGGAATTGCCGTAAGAATTTACCACCGCAGCCTCCGATTTGATGACTTCCAACGGGCACTCGTTTATGCTCCAATCGAAGCTTGCGCCGTAGTTGATAACGCCCTCGCCGCGCTTGTATGCAGAGCCTTTGCCGCTCTCATAGAAATTCCACAGCGTTTCGTTGACCTTTAAACCCGCTTTTTCAAGCCCGTCTTTAAGGTTAACCGTAAGCTCGAAGCTGCCCGAGCCCGAACCCGAACCGCCGCTTACGAAATCAACCGAA
>CAMWQS010000070.1 GCA_947176485.1 uncultured Clostridia bacterium
TGATCTAGTACGGTCTCGTTGGCGCTGATATGTGTATATGAGACAGACGTATTTCTACGCACTCGCTCAGGGCAATAAGGACAACTACGTTACCGTTACCAACTACCCCGGCGAAACGGTTAAAATTTCCGAACCTAACGGCGACGGTACCGGGCTTTTCCACCTTGGCACTTCAAACTACGTAATAATCGAAGGCTTAATCTTCTGCGACAACGTAGCAACCAAAACCGTCAAAGGCTTAACCGCAGGCGGCGACGGCGTAAACCATATAATTATAAAGAACAACGAGTTTTACAATATCCGTTGCTCGGCAAAAGCGAACGAAAGCAACAACGGGCCCATAATCAATTTCCGCGGCACTAAAGCGGGCAAACCCCACAGCAATTTCTTCGTGTACAATAATAACATTCACGATTGCACTACGGGCTGGTCGGAAGCTCTCACCTTCGTAGGCAACTGCGAATATATCAACGTCATCGGCAACACCATTAAGGACACGGGCAATATCGGCATCGACATTGCAGGCAACTGGAACGATATTAAAAACTCCGCCGAAGACCAGGCAAGATACGTAGTCGTACGCGGAAACGACGTTTCGGAATGCAACTCACCCTACGCCCGCAGCTACGCGCTTTATTGCGACGGCGCACGCGACGTAATTTTCGAAAACAATAAAGCGTACGCATCCCAGGGCGGTTTGGAGGTCGGGTCGGAAAATATCAAACCCGATTACCCCGTCAAGAATATAGTTATCCGCAACAACCTTATATACGATAACTCACAAAAGGGTATAACCGTCGGCGGATATAATATTACCAAAGCCGGCGTAGTGCACAACGTTGAAATCTATAACAACACGGTCGTCAACAACGGCACCGAGGGTGAAATTTCGATAACGATGGTAGAGGGTGTAAAAGTCTACAACAATATCTTGTATTCTTCTAATGAAGAGCAATATCTCTTATACCGCAGCTCGGCAATCCCCGAAAGCTACGTTAAAGACGTGGTCTATAATAACAACCTCTATTACTCGGGCAGCAATCAGCAAAACGCCAAGTTTAATTTCGGCGGTACGGTAATTACTTACGATACGCTCAAAACAAGCTACGACGCCAACGCAATGTATTTCAATCCGCAGTTTAAAAACCCGACCGAATCCGATTATACTCTTGCCGCCGCGTCCGAAGCGATAGATAAAGGCGTTGCGGTTGAAAACGTCCTGTACGACTTACTTCGCCACACAAGAGTAAACGCCACGATAGACTTAGGCTGTTACGAATACTTCGCATAATTTCAAAATAAAAGCGCCTTGCACGAACACCGTGCAAGGCGCTTTTGCGTTGTGCGCTATTAAAAACCGAAAATTTAAGGAATTCTTAAAGATTTCCTCATTAAAAAAAGGTATAATAATTTTGAGGTGTACTATGAAATTTAACTGCCTTATCGTCGACGACGAAAAAGTCCTTGCGGACAGCACTGCCGAATACTTCAACCTTTTCGGCGTGAACACGCTTGCCGTTTACGGCGTGGACGGGTGCCGCAAGTTCTTCAAAAGCAATACCTGCGAGCTCATTCTTCTCGACATAAATTTGGACGGCGGAAGCGGTTTTGATTTATGCAAAGAACTTCGTGAAACGACGAACATCCCCATACTTTTCATTTCCGCACGGACTAGCGACGACGACAAGATAGTTGCACTGAATATCGGCGGTGACGACTATGTTCAAAAGCCCTATTCGCTCGGTGTTCTTCTTGCAAAAGTCAAAGCCGTATTAAAGCGTTACGGACAAACCGCCGAATATTCCGATGGGCGTTTAATCGTCAACTTCGCGTCAAAGCAAGTGGAGGTAGAGGGCAACGCGGTAAAGCTAACCACGCTCGAATACAAGCTCCTTGCATACCTAATCGAAAACAAAGGCAAGGTCGTATCCAAAAAGGAACTCTTCGAAAAAGTTTGGGAGGACAAGTTCACGGGCGACGGCACACTCAACGTGCATATCCGCAGACTGCGCGAGGCGATAGAGCCCAACCCCAACGAGCCCGACTATATCCTCACCGTTTGGGGCGACGGCTATAAGTTTACGGGAGGCAACGAATGAAAAAGCAACTCTTTTTAATCGGCTTAGTCCTTGTGTTCGTGGGGGAAATTATCGCGCTTATCATCTTCGCCTTACAAACGCCCGACTTCTCTCAGGACGCCGTCGCGGTAAACGAAGTAGTGCAGTCCGTAACGCAAGACTTCAACTCTATTGACGAACATCAAAACCCGACCGCGCTCGACTACGCCGTGCTTGATAATAACGGCAATATTCTCTACAAAACCAAATCGGGCGTATCCGAAAGCGTCAACGCAGCTATCACGCACAGAGACACCGTTGTCGATATTACCGTCGGCAATGCGGTGGTCGGCAAAGTAATTATTTACAACGACGGCGCGCAAACCCTGCAATCTCAAAAGCAAACGGCAATAACCGTTTTGTCCGTTGCAATCGCCGTTCAATGCGCACTCTGCATCGGCTACGCAGTCTATACGCACTTTACCGTAATAAGACCCTTCCGCAAGCTCAAAGGCTTTGCCGAAAGGGTAGCGGGCGGCAACCTCGATATCCCGCTTGAAATGGACAGGCACAACCTATTCGGTGCGTTCACCGAAAGCTTTGACATAATGCGCTCCGAGCTCAAAAAAGCCCGCCTTGCCGAAGCCCAAGCCAACGCAAGCAAAAAGGAGCTCGTCGCAAAACTTTCTCACGATATTAAAACTCCGGTCGCAAGCATAAAGGCGGTTTCCGAGGTCGGGCTTGCCGTAACGGGAAATCAAAAAGACAAAGCCAATTACACTCAAATCATAGGCAAGGCGGACCAGATAAACACGCTGGTTACTAACCTGTTTACTGCAACGCTCGAAGAGTTACAACAGCTCACCGTAACGCCTACCAATATCGAAAGCAAGCAAGTAAAAGCAATGCTTGAAAACGCCGACTATCTTCACCGCGCAACCGTTCCCGATATTCCCGAATGCCTCGTATACGCAGACGGCTTACGCCTGCAACAGGTTTTCGATAATATCTTCGCCAACTCGTACAAGTACGCCAAGACGGAAATTGCCGTTACGGCGCAAAAAACCGACGGCGGTATCCTCATATCAATAGAAGATTTCGGAGGCGGCGTTCCCCAAGACGAATTGCCCGTCTTAAAAGAAAAATTCAAGCGCGGCAGCAATTCCGCAAACACCGAAGGCGCGGGCTTGGGCTTGTATATTTCCGACTACTTTATGAAGGAAATGCACGGCGAACTGGGTATCGAAAACGGCACCCACGGCTTAAAGGTAACCGTCGCCCTGCGCTTAAGCGGAAAGATTTAAGAAAATTTTAAGAAACGGTTAAAGACTGTTAAGAATTTGCCGATTATCATAGAGCGTGTTAAAAGGAGGCATTTCAATGCAACAAACATTATTGAAAACCGAAAACTTAAGCAAGACTTTCTCCAACGGAGGTCAGCAACAGCACGTTCTTAAAAATATCGGCCTTGAACTTTATAAAGGCGATTTCACCGTAATTATGGGCGCAAGCGGCGCGGGCAAGTCCACGCTTTTGTACGCCCTTTCGGGTATGGATACGCCCAGCCTCGGCAAAATCACTTTCGGCGATAAAACCATTTCCGACTTATCGCAGGACGGGCTTGCCGTATTCCGCCGCGACCACTGCGGTTTCGTGTTTCAGCAAATCTATTTAATCGACGGAATGTCGGTTATGGACAACGTGCTTTCTGCGGGCTTGCTCGTAAACAAAGACAAAAAAGCCCTCGTAGCACGCGCCAAAGAGCTTTTCGCGGCGGTGGATATTTCCGAAGAAACGCAAAAAAAATTCCCCACGCAAATATCGGGAGGGGAGGCGCAACGCGTCGGAATAGTCCGCGCACTTATCAACTCGCCCGAAATTCTTTTCGCCGACGAGCCCACCGGCGCGCTCAACTCCAAAACGGGGCTTGACGTTCTCGACACGCTAACCAAATTTAACGAGCAAGACCAAAGCGTGGTGATGGTTACGCACGATATGCGCTCCGCCCGCCGCGGCAACCGTATTTTATACTTAAAGGACGGCGTTATTTTGGGCGAGTGCAATTTAGGCAAGTACACCCACGGCGACACGGCTCGGCACGAAAAGCTTTCCGCCTTCTTAAAAGAAATGGGGTGGTAAAATGAGAAAGCTTTTTCTTATCGCCCGCTCCAATATGCGCAAGGCAAAGGGGCAAACCGTCGCCATAGTCGTGCTCATTTTAATCGCGGCAATGCTCTTAAATCTTTGGCTTATGCTGTCAATGGACTACAAAGCCAACTTTGACAGATACCACGACGAGCTCAACGCCGAACACGTTACCGCGTCCATAGACGGCGACAACGCGGAACTGCGCGAGTTTTTAACGCAAACTCTTACCGAAGATAGCCGCGTTTCGGAGTTCGGTTTAGACAGTTGTATGCACATGACGGCAACCTTCCCGTATAACGGCGGAGAAATGAGCAGCTGGTTCGTATTTATGGATAAGCAAACGGCGCTCACCCGCCCCGTAGGCAAAGCCGAAATGGTGGAAGAGGGAAATTCCGCAAGCGGCATTTATCTTCCGATAATTTATAAATCAAACGATATCGCAGTCGGAAAACCTTTTGAAATTTCAATAGGCAGCCACGCCGTCGAGTACACGGTTTGCGGATTTTTCAACAGCGTTATGACGGGCTCGCATAACTGCGGCTTAACCGAGCTTTTACTTACGGCGGACAAATACGCCGAGCTTGAAACCCTCAGCTACGCCCCGAAGGCAACTTTCTGCTCCGTCCGTCTTTACGACAAGTCTGAAAACGTAGATTTCGAAGCCGCGTTAAAGAGTGCCGTTTCGGGAAGTTTCCCCAACCTCAATATGATAAGTAACGGTTACGATATGGTCGTGCAGGCGCGCTATATCTCGCAAGGCATCTGTTCCAGCGTAATAAGCGCAATGGCGCTTTTCGTTCTGTTGATAGCGCTCGTAGTAATCGTATCGAATATCGCAAACTATATCCAGGTAAATATAAAAAACCTCGGCGCGCTGAAAGCCGTAGGCTATACTTCAAGGCAACTTATCTTCTCACTTTTATTGCAGTTTTTAGGGCTGACTTTAATCACGGCAATAGTGGGGGTAGGGCTTTCTTACGGCATCTTTCCCGCGCTCAACGCAATGATGATTTCGCAAACGGGTATGCCGTACGCCGTTAGCTTCTTGCCCTTGCCCGTGCTTATCTCACTTGTAATTTTGGGCGGCGCTGTCGCGCTTGCCGTGTGGCTTGCCTCACGCAAAATCAAAAAAATCGAACCCATAGTCGCTTTAAGGGCGGGCGTGCAAACGCACAACTTCAAACGCAATCGCGTTCCGCTCGAAAAAACCAAGGCGCCCTTAAATTTCGCCCTTGCACTCAAAACGACGCTTTCGGGCGTAAAGCATAACGTTACGGTTTGTATAACTATGCTCGTGCTTTCTCTCGTCGTGGTGTTTTCAGGGGTTATGACGGCAAACATAATTGCCGACGTTACGCCCTTTCTCACCCTGATGGTCGGCGAAACGTCGGATAGCTGTATCAGCGTAACCGCCGATTACGAGGACGAATTTCTGCAAGAATTAAACGCTGACAGTCGGGTAGAAAAAACCTATCTTTATAACAGTGTAAGCGTTACGCACGCAGGCGGCGCCCAACTTCTGACCATTCTTTGCGACGACTTTTCCAAGGTAAACAATTCTTCCGTTATGTACGAAGGAAGGTTTCCCAAGTACGATAACGAAATCGCAATCGGTGCGAAGTACGCAAAGGAAAAGGGCTTAAAGGTCGGTAATGAAATGGAAATTTCCGCGAACGGCAAAACCGAAAAGTACCTTATCTGTGGTTTAACGCAAGTTACCAACTATTTAGGGCGCGACGGACTTTTAACGAGAAGTGGCTACGAGCGTTTGGGCGAGCTTTCGGACGTAACCTATTATCTGAATTTAGAGAAGGGAGTGGACATCGATGCGTTCAACGCGGAAATGAAGGATAAATTCGAAGGCAAAGTAAACGCGACGATAAACGCAAAAACGACCATAGAAGCCGCCGCAAACATATACGTTTCTTTGATGACGATAATAGTAATCGCAATACTCGTGCTGTCTGCAATAATTATCGCTTTCGTGCTGTATCTACTCGTGCGCACAATGCTGAACAATAAAAAACGCGACTACGGAATTTTAAAGTCTTTGGGCTTTACCACAAGGCAGCTCGTACTGCAAACGGCACTTTCGTTTATGCCCGCAATTATAATTTCAACGGTGGTGGGGCTTATAGTCGGCAGTCTTGTCATAAACCCGGTTTTAAGTGTCTTTTTCAGCAGCCTCGGCATACTGAAATGCACGTTCACCGTGCCCGTAGCGTTTATAACGATAGCGGGAGTAGGACTGATTATTTTGTCGTTCGCCATCGCGTGCCTGTTATCTCTCAAAATCAAAAAAATCGCCCCCCGCAACCTCCTCGCCGGCGAGTAACACAAAAAGAGAGGAAGTACCAACTTCCTCTCTTTTTTTGTGCACCACTAATAATGTAAGTAGAACCAAGTTCGGCTTACGTTATTTTTAATTTTTAAAAACAAAATCTTCATATCCTGCGTACATAGCATAACCAGCATAATCACAATACTGAGCGGAAACACATTGACTACAAGGCTTACAAGATGATGATTTTGTATATCCTTTTTTTGATTGATTAACTATAATGCGGTTATCCTTTTTTATTTCGCCAATATATTTGCCATTAAAATCTTCCTATGGGTTCGCCCGTATAAGAAAATAAAATATCAGATGATTTATGTCCTATATATTTTCCGCCCCAAGCCCAAAAATACATATCGACTCCTTTATAAATGCTATTCAAATTTTACTTACTTTCAATATTTAAGAATGCGTTGAAATATTGATTTTTCTTTTCTTCAACTATTTGCATATACTCTTCATAATTCCCCTCTTGTATATGTCCTTGAGAAAATTCACGTTTTGCATATATTTGCGCAGATTCAAAGCATACTAACGAAATTACATAATACAACGATTTGGGTTTTAACTGATTTAATGATTTTTTATTTAAAGTATCATTCCATTCCGAAACGAAGGCTTTATTGATTTTATTTTTCACATCAATCTTAACTTTCTTATCATTAATATCAAACCACGATTGATATGCGCCCGTTGCGGTTTCGTCATTAACTAATTCATAACCTGCTATATCGCCTAATTTTTCGTGATTACTATGCTTTGCTGCTTTAATCAATACATTTAAAGTATCATAACCATTTTTGCAAGATGCCACGACAGTGTATTCATCATTTAAATCACCGCCACTAAATTCTAATAGAATAAAACCTATATTCTCATTAATCATATTTCCTGATTCAATTGAAAAAGTAGGAGTGGCGCATTTAAGTTTGCCATTTGAAGTATCAGTAATTAAAATTAAATCATTGTTTTTAATTTTTGACTTATCAAAATATAATTTTATTTTTTTATGGTTTATATCGGGCGAAAAAATTACATTTGATTTTTCAAATTGTATTCCATTTTCAGGATATATTATTTCTTCTTTAATTACCGAAACATTACAATTTGAAGAATATTCCCCACACCGTGCATATAGTTCGACAGGATTTGCTGTTTCCACTTCAGCAGTAATTAAACAACTTTTAACTGGTATGTCAGCAGTGAAGTCATCTTCTGTCAAAATAATCTCTTTAGTAAAAACAATATTTTCATTGTTCCCTATTGCCTCAATAACAATTGAATCACCAATATATATTTGCGATTTATTGATATATATTTTTAAATCATAACTATGCCCAGCAGTAACCGAAATATTGTTGCGAGCAAACTCAATACCTAATGCAGGAGGCACTTTTTCCATATCCGACCTACCACCGATAGGTGTTGTTTGATTACTATGTAAATCCCGATTTAAAAATTTAAGAAATTCCGTGTAATTTTTAGTATTAGATAATGATATATT
>CAMWQS010000071.1 GCA_947176485.1 uncultured Clostridia bacterium
TCTCCATAATAATAATTAAAAATATTTTTGCAACGACCATAAGATTTATAACGGTTATTGCCTTGGCGTAATATCTGATATCCGAATGTTCGGCGTTTAAAACGACGTAGTTTCTGAGTTTGCCGTAATTGCCGTTCATCTGTAAAAACTTATAAATCGCAGTGGTAAACCCGCTCTGCAAAAGAAGGATATACGCGTTGGCGTCCTTCTGCATGCCGTAGTCGCCGAGCTGAACTATTTTATAGATGCAAAGCTGATTAAAGATTTTATAAAAATTCAGCTTGAATTTGGACGGGTCTATCTTCTTCTTTTTGCCGTTAATCTGCATCTCCCGCGGGTTGTTTTCAACGGTGTTAGCGTTAAAAAAACTTATGCCGTACACACCCGCGTTTACGCTTGCGTATTTCGTGGTGGTGTTTATATAAAAATAGTTAAAAACGTGAATTGGAAACACCGCCAGAAGGAACCCGACAGCCGCAAGCCAAACCAAAACGTCTGTCATACCTTTATTATTTGTAACTACGATGAAAATATACAAAAAAGGACGGGCAAGCCGTCCTTTTAATTTGTATCATATTATCAGTTAATTTTTATTACGTCGTCGTCTTCGTCGAAATCGGGAAGCTCGTAGCCGTTTTCGTCAACAACGGGCTTCTTTTCTTCAACCTTTTCCGCAGGCTTAGACTCCTCCGAACCCTCTTCAACGTAAACGTCCTTTTTGTAAAGGTAGTTTGCGTCGTCCTCGTCTTCGACGATATTGCTGTTAAGCTCGGCAATTTGCTCCATAAGCTCGTCGTAGTCGGGCAATTCTTCAATAGAATTGAGCTTAAACCTCTTTAAGAAGTTATCCGTAGTGGCGTACATTATGGGCTTACCTACGGCGTCCTTTCTGCCGCAAGGGACTATCATCTCAAGCTCTAACAAAGTATGTATTGCATAGTCGCAGCTAACTTGCCTAATTTCTTCAAGCTCGGGCTTGGTTACGGGCTGTTTGTATGCGATAAGCGCGGCACATTCCAAAATGGTTTTCGTAAATTCTTTTTCCTTTATAGGGATAAGTACTTCCGAAATCTGCTGCTTGTATTTAGGGCTTGAAGCAAACTGCAGCTTGCCGTTGAACGTAAGAAGCTGTATGCCGCTTTCTTCGTTATATTTTTCTTTAAGCTCGTCAACGCACTTATTGACGTCTTTAACGCTGCAACCCAACTTTTCAACTATATATTTGACTTGCACTGCCTCGCCCGAAGCAAAAACTATCGCCTCAATTATATTCGTCAAATTGCTCATCTGATACCTCTTTCATATCCCAGTCGGGATTAAGTAAAATCGTAATCGGTCCGAAGGTGAATTCCTGCCGAACGTTTATAAACTGGTGCTTCAACATTTCCAAAAGCGCTTGGAAGGTGGTAACTACTTCGTTTTTAGAGAAGGTTTTAAAAAGCTGTTCAAAAAGTACTTCCTTTTTCTCAACGAGTGTATCGCGGATAAAGGCAACCTTTTCTTCAACCGTATGAACGTCTTTGGGAATTTCCTTTATATTGTCCTTTTCGCGCTGCAAGCTCTCGTTTTTGAGCATCATCTTTGCAAATGCTTCCAAAAGTGCGCTGACGGTGAAATCTTTATAGACGACCCTTACCGTATTCAAGGACTTATCGGGTTCTTTGTACATGTACCCTACCGTTTCCAAGTCCTTCAATTTGGGGGTTTCTTGCTTTATAAGCTCGTACTCGCGCTGTTTAAGCTGCTCGATTAAAGCACGCTTGTCCTCGTCTTCGTCGCCCCATTCTTCGCCCGCAACCTCCACGACGGGAAGCATGCTTTTTGACTTTATGTAAATTATCTGCGCCGCTATCGCAAGATATTCGCTCTCTTTATCGACATCGCGGTGAGGCTGAGACTTCATGAATTCAATGTAGTCCAAAAACTGTTCCGTTACCTTGGACACGAAAATATCCTCGATATTTATCTGCGCTATGTTTATTAAGTGCAGCAACAAATCGAGAGGGCCTTCGAAGTCGTCCAAGACGGTATTGTAATCAACGACTGATTCAAAATTTTCTACGTTAAATGCCATAATTTAAACCCATTTATATAAACGGTATCGGGAATCCGAATATCCAATTCCAAAACGCTGTTATAGGGAAGCCTATAATTTTCTGTGCAAACCAGCCAACCCAACCCAAAATATCGAAATAGCTTACGTACGGCAAGTCGGTATATCTGATAATAATATCGCAAAGGAAGCTTTCCACAACGAGAACTATCAGAATATACATTCCGTAATTTCTTAAAAATCTGCGTACGGGGTTTACTTCGCGGGTAAACGCCTCTACCACTCTGAACCCGTCCAACGGATACAGCGGCAACAAGTTAAACACCACTATTCCAAGCCCGTAAGCGTAGATATAAAATAGTGCGTAATAAAGAATTTTTACTATTACGTCAAGCCACTGATTAGCGTAAAAGAAATCGTAGTTTACGATATAAAGATAGTTTAAAACCAACAAAGACAGCGGATACGCAATAAACGCTATTATATAATTAGTAACGACGCCAGCTATTGCCGTGCAGAAAAGTCCTTTTCTGTAATGGTGAAAATTGCTTGGATAAATGGGCACGGGTTTTGCCCAACCGAAGCCTACTACCGCGCACATTATAAACCCCGTAGGGTCAAGATGCTTTAGGGGATTTAAAGTCATTCTGCCTTGCATCTTCGCCGTCGGGTCGCCGCATTTATAAGCCACGACGGCGTGTGCAAATTCGTGGGGAGCAAATATGAAAATTACTGCAATAAGTCCCGCAACAATATCAATAAAATAGATCATTTCTTAAATCTTTCGGGCAGAACGTCGTTTCTTACTATATCTTCGTAGGTCTGAGGTTTTACTATGTATTCCGCCTTCCCGTCTTTCACGAGTACCGCCGCGGGAATGAAGTTTCTGTTATAGTTGCTTGCCATTGAATAATTGTAAGCACCCGTAGTTAAAACGGCAAGAATATTGCCCGTTTTCGCTTCGGGAAGCGGCACGTCAACGGCTATAACGTCGCCGCTTTCACAGCACTTGCCCGCTATCGTAACCCTTTCGGTATTCTTCTCGTTTGCTCTGTCGGCAAGAAGAACCGTGTATTTAGACTGATACAGTGCGTATCTGGGGTTATCGAACATACCGCCGTCTATCGCAACGTACTTCTTTATGCCGGGAATATCCTTTATCGCGCCGACGGTGTAAAGCGTTATCCCCGCCTCGCCCACTATCGAACGCCCGGGTTCAATTAAAAGATACGGGTTATTCAGTTTATGCTCTTTCGCCTTTGATTTTACGGCGCCGATTAAAGCCTTCAAGTAGTCGGCGTAATCGCTAAGCTTAAGCTTGGGGTCTTCGTCGGTGTACCAAACGCCGAAGCCGCCGCCAATGTTCAGCTCGGTAGCCTCGAAGCCTGACGACTTTTTCATTTTGGCGATAAAGTCCATTACTTTTTCAGCCGCCAAAACGAAAGACTGCTTTTCGAATATCTGCGAACCGATATGACAATGATACCCTTTTAAAACGAGGTTCTTCTTGGATAGAATATGCTTGGTCATTTCTTCCGCCGCACCGTCGTTTATCGAAAAACCGAATTTGCTGTCCGTGCGCGCCGTTTGAACGAAGGCATGCGTGTGCGCTTCAACGCCCGGGTTAGTACGGATTAAAACGTTTTGTTTTATTCCGCGCTTGCCCGCAAGCTCATCCAAAACGTCGGCTTCGGAATAGCTGTCTACCACGATATTTCCGATACCGTTGTCTACTGCAAATTCAAGCTCTCTTAAAAGCTTGTTATTGCCGTGCATGTAAATTTTATCTGCGGGGAAGCCCGCTGAAAGAGCTGTATAAAACTCACCGCCCGACACCACGTCAACGCCTACGCTTTCTTCGTTTGCAATAGCGTAAATTGCCTTGCAAGAAAACGCTTTAGAGGCGTAAAGCACAAGCCCGTTGCCGTCGTATTCTTCGTCGATGGTCTTTTTGTAAACGCGCATCATATTGCGGATATGCGCTTCGTCGAAAACGTAAAGGGGCGTCCCGAACTTCTTTGCCAAATCAACAGCGTCCGCACCGCCTATTTCAAGATGACCCAAACCGTTGATTTTCAAAGTTTCGCGTTCGTTCATAATATGCCTCCACTTTCAATTTTACCATTAGTGGTAAAAATAGTCAAATAAATTATAAAAATTTATTTCTTAAAGCACAAAATAAGGCGCACGGTTTAACCGTACGCCTCTAAATATGGTTTTATTTATAAATTCCAATCGTCAGCTATCTGCACGAAATAATCGCCGAAGCTTGCTCTTTCTACCGCTTCTGCGGCAACCACGTTGACCGTATCCGCAAGAACGCCGTCCTTGTAAACTTCTATCTTACCAACGACGGTATCGAGCGCAACGGGAGCTTTAACGTCGAACGCAATAACGTTATGCGTGATTTCGGGCGACTTATCCAACGCCGAGAAGATATAACTGTTTCTTTCTGGTCTTACGGCAAAGCTATCCTTCTTGCCGCCCTTTACGGCAAACTCGTCGTTCAAAGTAACGTCTTTATCCAAAACGACCTTGTTTTTGAAGTTTGCAAAGCCGTAGTCGAACATTTTCATGGTTGAGCTGAATCTGTCGTCACTGGACGACGCGCCGAGGACTACGCTTACAAGTCTTAAATCGTTCTTCTTTGCTGTGGATGCAAGGCAGAAACCTGCCTCGTTGGTAAAGCCCGTCTTGCCGCCGTCGCAGAAAGAATACTTTCTTATAAGCTTGTTCGTGTTCGTCATCGAAGTCGTTCTGTTGTCGGGGTGAACGAAGTCTTCAAGCCAGATTTTGCTGTAACGGAAATAATCTTCGTTTTTGATTAAATTTGAGAACATTACAGCGACGTCCTTCGCGCAAGAGTACTGCGTTTCTCTGGGAAGCCCCGTGCAGTTTGCAAAAAGCGTATCGGCACAGCCGAGCTCGGTCGCCTTGGCGTTCATTCTTGCAACGAACTCCTCCTCGCCGCCAGCTACCGTTTCCGAAAGGGCTACGCAGCTGTCGTTTGCCGAGCATACGATTATACTCTTTATAAGGTTGTCCACCGTGTATTCGCAACCTTTATCCAAAAAGACTTGCGAACCGCCCATGCCCGCCGCATTCTCGCTAACGGTTACGACGTCGTTTAAATTCAATTCGCCCGCCCTAATCGCGTCGAAAACGAGGGTCAAAGTCATAACCTTACATACGCTTGCTATAGGAGTACGCAAGGTTTCGTTTTCTTTATATAGGCACTCGCCAGAGCCGTAATCCATCAGATACGCCGATTTGCAGTTGGAAACGAGCGAAGTTTTAGCGTTATTTTCCAAAGTAAAACCCGTGGTTACGCCCGTGGACGCAAGCATACAGGTTGATAAAATTAATGAACATAACTTTTTCATAACCGTAGTATGCGGCAAATTGAAAAAGTTATACTATGATTATTACCACTCTGAATACCACGTTTATTAAAAGCATTAAAATTATACCGTCAATAAGCGCAAGTGCAAGCGGTACGAAGAAGGCGTACTTTGCATCGAAGTTTTTGCAGATTTCGGTTATTATACAGCATATTGCGAATGACAAAACCGTTGTTGGAATAAAAACGAATACCGCCACTATTATTCCGCCCACCGAACCGACGCATATAAGAATTACCGTATATATGCCGAAAAACAGCCCTTTAAGGTACAGGAATACTAGCGTTAGATATTTGAATTTGGTCAAATAGCAAATTAAAAAGAATACGTAAAAATAGAGAACGTCCGCAAGAAAGTGCGTAAAAAACAGCGGTGTATTTTTAAAGTTGAAAACGTTGTACACGTAATCATTTGCGAAATTGATAAAGTATACGTTCGTTGTAACGGGCGTATACAACACGATTCCGCACACTATTGAGCATAAAAGCGTTATTATAAACGCCCAAACGTACCTTTTATCACATTTTTTTACGGAAAACGACAAATTCCTCATATACAATTATATGAGGAATTTCCGCTTAATATGAACTTAACATTTTATCTATTCCGATTCCGTAGCCACGCGTGGGGTCGTTTATAAATACGTGGGTTACCGCACCGATAAGCTTTCCGTTCTGGACTATGGGGCTTCCGCTCATTCCTTGAACTATTCCGCCCGTCTTATCAATCAGACGCTTATCCTCAACTTTTATAACGAAGTTTCGGTTGTCTTTGTTGTTCTTATCCACCTTGACTATTGATATTTTATAGGTTTCAGCCTCTTTTCCGTACACGGTTGAATAAATATAAGCCGTGCCGATACTTACTTCGTCCAGCGAAGCTTTGCTAACCTTTATAAGGTTAGAGCAATTAAAGTTTTCGGCAAGTTTACCGTAAACACCACACGGACAGTTCACTTCCGCTTGTCCTATAACCGAGCTTTCAAACGCACCGCGAAGCTCGCCAGGCGTGCCCCTTACGCCCTTTTTAACGTCGTAAATAAGGCTATTGTAAACCGTACCGCCGTTTATTTGAAGTACGCGGTTCGTGCCGTCGGTTATCGGATGACCGAGGGAGGCAAATTTGTTATTCGTTTTATCTATATAGGTTACGGTACCTACGCCGTTTATGCTGTCCTTAACGAGCACGCCGATACGCTTACCGCCCGAAGCCAAGTCCTTAACGGGTGTTACGGGCAGGTTCAACCTTTCACTGCCGCGAAGAACTTCCACTTCGTACTTTTTATAATCTCTTGCAATAATCTCGTTTATATCGGCGGTTTTGTTTACTTCTTCGCCGTTTATCCTATCTATGACGTCGCCGGCTTGAATTCCCGCATCACGCGCCGGAGCACAAGTACCCCTTTCGGTCAAAACTTCGCAAATACCCACGACTTCAACCTTGGTAGTGCTTAACACGAATCCAGCGGGGAAGCCGCCGAGATACAGCCCGTCCCCCGTTTCGGCAGCAGCCGCAAACGGCGCGAAGACGAACGCGCATAGGATAACCGCAATAAACAATACCAACGCTTTAAATGATTTCTTTCTGTAAAACATAACGGTATTATCTTGCGCAACAAAGTTTAAACTATACTAAAAAAGCGGCATCAAATTGCCGCCTTTTTATTTTTTGATTTGCTTTATAAGTTCTATTGCGTGTTGCTGTGCCGCCGCCGACTGCACGCTGCCCGTAAGCCTTACGATTTCGTCAATTTTGCTGTTTTCGTCAAGGCGTTTTACCTTCGTAAGCGTTTTCCCGCCTTCCTCAACCTTATAAATGAGGAACTGCGCGTCGCTTGCCGCACACACTTGCGGCAAATGGGAAACCGCCAAAATTTGGGTGCTCTTTGAAATTTTAACAAACTTTTCCGCCACGGTAGTTGCGGTAAAGCCGCTTATGCCTGCGTCGATTTCGTCGAATATGTAAGTCGAGATACCGTTAATATCTTTAAGCTGAGTCTTAACGGCAAGCATAAATCTTGACATTTCGCCGCCACTTATTACCTTGCTCAAAGGTTTTAAAGGCTCGCCCTTGTTTGCCGAAAAGTTGAAACAAATACTATCAGAACCGTTAGACGAGTTCAAATTTGCGGTTTCTTCGTCGTATTCGGCAAATTCAACCTCAAACTTCGCGTCTGGAATGTTTAAAGTTTTCAGTTCGCCGACCACTTCTTTACAGAACTTTTCTGCTCCGTCTTTCCTTAAAGCGGTGAGCTTTTTGCAGAGTGAAAATATTTTTCCGTCAACGGCTTTTATTCCCGCCTTGAATTTTTCAACGGCGTTTGCGCTGTCACTTAAAATATCGGCCTTGGCGCGTGCCTTTTCACAAAAGTCGAGAATTTCCTTCTCGTCTGCCCCGTACTTTTTCTTTAACGCTTTGATAAGCGTTAATCTTTCGTCTATTTCCTCAGCCTCGCGACCGTCGAAATTCAGCTCGTCGGCGAGGCCGGAAACGGTTTCCGAGATATCCTCAATCTCAACGCCGAGGCTTTCAAGCCGCTCGCCTATCTGCGCGTAAGCTTCGCTTAAAGCGGAAATTC
>CAMWQS010000072.1 GCA_947176485.1 uncultured Clostridia bacterium
ATACTACCATTGAGCGGCAAAAAGAGGTTGAAAACCTTGCCAAAAAATGCGAAGCAATGGTCGTTGTCGGCGGTCTTAACAGCAGCAACACGAACAAGTTATACGAGCTTGCCAAAAAGCATTGTAACAACGTTTTTAGGCTTTCCTCGGCGGAAAGTTTAGATATAAAAAAATTAATTAATTTTAAAAGTGTAGGTATTGTTTCCGGGGCTTCGACTCCGAATGAGCAAACCCGGGAGGTTCTTTTAAAGATGGCAGAAAACACAGAAGTTAAGGCAACTAACCCCATGGACGAGGTTGTTGCTAAAATGGACAGCGAATCGAAGTACAAGAAAGGTCAAATCGTTCACGCGACTATTTCACAAGCAACGAACGACGGACTTGAAGTGCTTCTTCCCAGCGCGAAGAAGGAAGTTGCTTTGAGCAAGGACGAGCTTGACTGCGAAGTTTACAACTCGCTTGACTACCTTGCAAAAATAGGCGACCCTATCGATTTGATTGTCGTTGGGCTTAATCCCCTGAAATTATCTCAGAAGATGATTAAGACCTTGCAGCAAGAGGAGGCTTTAAGCGCCGAAATCGAAGGCGGTAAAGAGTTTACCGTTGTCTGCACCGGTTCTAATAAGGGAGGTTTGGTAGCTCAATTCGGTACTTATTCTGTATTCGTTCCCGCTAAGGAAATTCGTCCCGGCTTCGTTAAAGATTTAGCTAAGTACGAAGGCAAGACTTTAAGACTCCGCGCAATCGAAATCAAAAAGAACGGACATAAGAAAGAAATCATCGCTTCTCAACGCGTTATTTTACAAGAAGAACGCGATGCTAAGGACGCTGCAAGACTTGCAAGCGAAGAAGAATTCTTTGCAAGCATCACCGTAGGTGATATAGTTGAAGGTAAGGTTGAAAGAGCAACCAATTTCGGCGCGTTCGTATCCGTAAACGGCTTTGACTGCCTTGCACACATTTCCGATTTAAGCTGGACGGGCGTTGAAAACGTAACCGACGTTCTTGAAATCGGCAAAACTTATCAGTTCATTATTTTGAAGATAGATAACGAACATAAGAAAGTTTCCATTGGTTACAAGCAGCTTCAACCTCAGCCTTGGGACTTGGCAGAAGGCAAGTATAACGTTGGTGACGTGGTTCACGGTAAGGTTGTAAGAATTGTTCCTTTCGGCGTATTCGTAGAAGTTGAAAAAGGAATTGACGGTCTCGTTCACGTTTCACAAATCTCTCACGAGAGAATTGAAACTCCTTCAACCGTTTTAAACGTCGGCGACGAAGTAGACGCGAAAATCGTTGCAGTTGACTGTGAAGCAAGAAAGATGAACCTTTCAATTAAAGCACTTCTTCCCGAAGGCGAAAGAAGAAAGCCTCACGGTGAAGAAAACGGCGAGGAAGCACCTAAGAAAGGTGGCCGCGCTCCCAGAAAGCCTGCTCACGATGACGAACTTTCTACTTGGAACGAAGGCAGCATTGGTGGAACTTCCATCGCAGACTTGCTTGCAAGCGCAAAAAACAATAAATAATTAATAAAAACTCCGCTTAACGGCGGAGTTTTTTTATGTGATTTTTTCGTTTAGTTTTATATTTTCGGGTTTATAATAAAGTGTTTATGCAAGGAGGCACTTATGAAAAGAGAAGGTAACATTAAAATTTCAAGCGAAAATATGATGCCCATAATCAAAAAATGGCTTTATTCCGATAAGGACATTTTTTTGAGAGAAATAGTTGCAAACGGCATCGACGCTATAACTAAGTTTAAAAAATTGGTAGGAATGGGTGAAGCGCAAGAAAGTGATGAGGAATATTGCGTTAAAATTTTCGTAGATAAAAAGGCGAAGACTTTGACCGTTGAAGACAGCGGCATCGGTATGACCGAAGAAGAAGTTGAAAGCTATATCACCCAAATTGCATTTTCGGGTGCTTCGGACTTTATCAAAAAGTATGAAAGTGCGGGTCGCGACGGGATAATCGGACACTTCGGCTTAGGTTTCTATTCGGTTTATATGGTTTCGGAAAACGTTGAAATTTTCACTAAATCGTATAAAGATACGCCCGCCGTTCACTGGGAAAGTGACGGTAACGCAACTTACAGCATAGAAGAGTGTGATAGGAAGTCTCGCGGAACCAAGATTGTTATGCATATCGCCGCAGATGAAAAGGAGTTTCTTGACGAGAACAATATTAAAAATCTCGTAAGGAAGTATTGCTCGTTTATGCCCTTCAACGTATACGTTGACTATAAAGGCGACGGCAAGGACGAGCCTTTAAATTCTACTTTGCCCCTATACGCAAAGAACCCTAAGGACTGCACCGACGAGGACTACAAAAAGTTTTATACGGATACCTTTATGGACTATAACGACCCCATCTTCTGGGTTCACCTTAACATGGATTATCCGTTCAAGCTTAAGGGAATTCTTTATTTCCCCAAAGTAAAAAACAAGTTGGAATTAGAGCGCGGTAAAGTAAAGCTTTATTGTAATCAAGTATTCATTGCCGACAACATAAAGGAAGTAATTCCCGAGTTTTTGATGCTGTTAAACGGCGTTATCGACTGCCCGGATATTCCTTTAAACGTATCGAGAAGCTTCCTTCAAAACGATAGGCAAGTTCAAAAAATCAGCAAGCATATTACTAAAAAAGTTGCGGATAAGTTGATTTCACTTTTCAAAAACGACAGAGAAAAGTTTGAAAACTGTTGGGAAGACGTTGCAAACTTCGTTAAATTCGGTTGTATAAAGGACAACGATTTCTACGACAAAGTAAAGGATATTATCATTTACAAGGACTTAAACGGCAGATTCTTGAACTTTAATGAGCTTTTGGGCGTAAAAGAAGACGCTGAAGCTGAGAATGAAGAAGAAAAGAAGGAAGTTAAACCGACAACCGTTTACTACGTATCCGACGAAAAACAGCAGGCGCAATATATCAAGCTTTTTAAAAACGAAGGCTTGAACGCCATTTTGTGTGATAACTTTATTGACCCGCATTTCTTGAGCTATCTTGAATATAAGACCCCTGATAAAATCAAATTTATGCGCATTGACGCGGACGTGGATGGGGCGTTAAAGAGTGAAGACGGCGCGGAAGACAGTGTTATAATCGATATTTTCAAGAATGCGCTCGGCGACGAGAAATTGACCGTTAAAACCGAAAAACTTAAAAACGATGAAGTCCCTGCAATAATAGTAGTTGACGAGTATATGCGCCGCTACACCGAAATGGGGCAATTCTACGGAATGAGCGGGGATGAATTAAATAAGACGGCTATAGTCAATACGGCAAGCCCCGTCGTTCAAAGGCTTAAAGAACTGAACGAAGAAAAGCAAAAATTCGTGGCGGGATATATATATTCGCTGGCACTTGCTTCGTTTAAAAAGCTTACTCCTGAAGAGCTTGAAAAATTCCAGAAAGACAGTATAACCTTGTTATCAAACTATATAATATGATAAAAGTTGCTTCCGTAATTTTCGGGAGCAATTTTTATTAAATTTTTTACCATTTTTTTCAAATCAGTCTTGAAAATGAAATATCTTTGTGGTAAAATAAATAGGGTATGATAGTCGGTGGAAATTTGGCTGATAGGCTGAGAAATTTTCATAGCGGAAACGAATTTAAATCCTATGAAATTTTCGGCTGCCATAAAGCTAAAAACGGCGCTTATTCCTTCCGTGTATGGGCACCCCACGCGAAAGAAGTTGCACTACGCTTGATTTCAGACGGTGAAGAAAAGCAACACTTAATGCAAAAGTGCACAGACGACGAAAGCTTTGAAACGGAAGTACCTGCAAAAGAGGGTGATAAGTATTTTTACCTCATTTCTACCTCCGACGGAAGACAGATTGAAAAGGCCGACCCTTACGCTTTCAAAAGCGACTTGCCCGCAACCTTTTACTCGGTAGTGTGCGATATCCCAACGCCATCTTCATACGAACGGCTTTTCAGCGCTTGTGAAAAAGACAAGCCTATGAATGTTTACGAAGTAAACCTTTTAAGCTGGAAAAAGCATCCCGACAATTCATATTTTACCTACAGCGAGCTTACGGAAGAGTTAGTTCCTTACGTCAAGGAAATGGGATATACCCACGTTGAGTTTATGCCCGTTACGGAATTTCCGTTTGACGGCTCGTGGGGGTATCAGGTTACGGGATACTTTTCCATAACTTCACGGCTCGGTACGCCGCAAGATTTTCAAAAACTCGTAGACGCTTTCCATGCGGAGGGTATAAAGGTTATACTTGACTGGGTTCCCGCGCACTTCCCGAAAGACGAGTGGGGGCTTTACGAATTTGACGGGCAGCCGCTGTACGAGTGTCCATTGTGGGACAGAATGGAGCACGGCGGTTGGGGCACGAGAAGGTTTGACTTCGGCAGACCAGAAATAGACAGCTTCTTAATTTCAAGCGCGTACTTTCTGTTTGATATTTACCGCGTGGACGGGCTGAGAGTTGACGCCGTTGCGTCAATGCTATATTTGGACTATGACCGTGCAGTCGGCGATTTCACTCCAAATATTTACGGTGACAGCCGCAATTTAGAGGGAATTGAGTTTATTAAAAAATTCAACTCCGCAATTAAACGGAATTTTGTCGGCGCCTTGACCTTTGCTGAGGAGTCGACGGCTTTCCCCAAGGTTACTGCAAGTACTGAAAACGGCGGGTTAGGTTTCGATTATAAGTGGAATATGGGCTGGATGAACGACGTGCTTTTCTATTGTCGGCAAGACCCGTATTTCAGAAGCTATCACCACAATAAGCTTACTTTTTCACTCGTTTACGCCTTTTCCGAGAACTTCATTTTGCCGCTTTCACATGACGAAGTAGTCCACGTTAAAGGCTCTATCGTCAACAAAATGAGCGGTAGCTACGAAGATAAATTTGCCGGTGAACGGATTTTGCTTGCCTTTATGTATGCTCACCCGGGTAAAAAACTCAATTTTATGGGTTACGAGGTGGCGCAGTTTAAAGAGTGGGACTATAACGCGGGGCTTGATTTGTTTCTTGCCGACGAATTCCCCTTGCATAATAAGATGCGTGAATTCGTCAAAACCTTGAACTTTTTCTATAAAGAAAACAAACCTTTATATGAAATCGACGACGGGTGGAATGGGTTTGAGTGGTTAGTCGTTGACGACAATTATCACAACGTTTTAGCCTTTTCAAGATATTCAAAGAGCGGTGAAAGCGTAACTTGCGTAATTAATTTTTCGGGAGTGGAGCTGCCGCAATATCAAATTGGTATTGATAAGGGTAAGTACCGTGTAGTTTTGAACACAGACGATATCGTTTTCGGCGGTACGGGAAAGTTAAAAAAGAAAGTATTTTCAACGGTAAAAGAGCAACGAGGCAATAAGGACTATTCGATTAAAATCGATATTCCTAAGCTAACTTGCGTTTATTTAATAAAAGAAAAATAAATTTTTTGGGGGAATTAGCGATGCTAAGAAAAAAAGAGTGCGTTGCAATGTTGCTTGCAGGCGGTCAAGGTTCAAGACTTTACGCTTTAACCAGCAATATTGCAAAACCTGCAGTTTCATTTGGCGCAAAGTACAGAATTATCGACTTTCCGCTTTCAAACTGCATAAATTCGGGTATAGATACCGTAGGCGTTTTAACGCAGTATCAGCCTCTCGTTCTCAACGAGTACGTCGGTAACGGGCAGCCTTGGGATTTGGACAGAACCTTCGGTGGCGTCCATATCCTGTCGCCTTACGAAGCAAAGACGGATACTTCGTGGTATAAGGGCACGGCAAACGCAATTTATCAGAACATAAGATTTATGAAGATGTACGACCCCGAGTACGTTCTTATTCTTTCGGGCGACCACATCTATAAAATGGATTACGACAAGATGCTTGCTGCGCACAAGGCGGCAAAGGCAGACTGCACTATCGCGTGTATGCAAGTGCCTTTGAAGGAAGCGTCCAGATTCGGTATTTTAAACACGAACAAGGACGGCACAATATACGAGTTTGAAGAAAAGCCCGCTAAACCTAAAAGCGATTTGGCTTCAATGGGCATCTATATTTTCACGGCGGAAAAGCTGTTTAAATATCTTGAGCTTGATAATCAAGACCCTAATTCGGATAAGGACTTCGGCAAGAACGTTCTTCCCGCCATGCTTAAAGCAGGGGAGAAAATGTATTCTTACCGTTTCGAAGGATATTGGAAGGACGTCGGCACGATAAGCTCTCTTTGGGAAGCTAATATGGACTTATTGGGCGTTGTGCCTAACTTCGAGCTTTCCGAAAACGACAGAGTTATCCATTCAAAGAGCCCGCTTGCTCCGCCCGCATTTATCGAAGGCGAGGTTATCAATTCTATCGTTGCAACAGGTGGCGAGATAGAGGGTAAAATCGTTAATTCCGTTATAGGCACTAACTGCGTCGTAGAGAAGGGCGCAGAAGTAGTTGACAGCGTGCTTATGGGTAACACCATCGTAAAGGCAGGCGCAAAAGTCAATTACGCCATTATTGACGAAGACGTAGTTATCGGCGAAAAGGCGGTAATCGGCGCACCTATTGAGGAAGCGTCGAAGGTTGAAGGTAAAACTTCGGGAATAACCGTCCTTGGCAGAGGTGTGAACGTTTCCAAAAACGGCAAGGTTCCCGCCGGTGAAATATTGGATAAAAACGTGTAAGGGAGGAAAGAATAATGGCTTCAACGGTTGGTGTTATATTTTCAAGTATCAACGAACAAAACGTACCCGAGCTGACAAAAGTAAGGTCTATGGGTTCGATTCCTTTTGGTGGCAGATACCGTATTGTTGACTTTGCGCTTTCGAACATGGTTAACTCCGGCATAACTACCGTAGGTATGATAACGAAGAACAATTATCAATCTCTTATGGACCATTTGGGTTCGGGCAAATATTGGGATTTAGCAAGAAAGGAAGGCGGTTTAATTCTTTTGCCCCCGTATAGCGACGAAACGGAAACCTTATATAAAAACCGTTTAGAGGCGTTGAAGGGCGCAACGGCATTCCTTAAAAAGGCTAAAGAAGACTTCGTAGTTCTTGCCGACAGCGACGCGGTTTATAAACTCGATTACAGTAAAGTAATTGATTATCATATCCAAAAGAACGCCGATATTACGATGGTTTATCACGAGCATAAGCTTGTAAAATCGCATTCTTATATGACGTTTGACGTTGCTAAGGACGGCAAAATCAAAGGTATAGAAATCAACCCCGCATCGGGCGGCGTTGAAAAGAACTATATAAACGTTATGGTTGCGCGCACGTCGTTCCTTTTAAGGCTTATACAGGACGCAATTCAGCACGGTTATAAGAGCTTCGGTAAAGACATTTTAAGCCCCGGAGTATCCACGTATAATCTTTACGGTTATAAATTCGACGGATATTACGCTAATATCGATTCGATTAACGCATATTTCAACGCGAATTTAGATTTACTTAACAGAAAGGTAAGGGACGAAATTTTCGGGGAAAGGGACGTTTACACCAAGGTAAACGACAGCGCACCCGCTAAATTTGCTGATACTGCGTGCGTAAAGAATTCGTTAGTTTCCGACGGCTGCCTTATCGAAGGCACGGTAGAAAACTGCATTCTTTTCCGCGGTGTTAAAATAGGTAAGGGTACGGTCGTTAAAAACTGCATTCTTATGACTGATAATATCGTAGGTGAAAATTGTAACCTTGCATACGTAGTCAGTGATAAGAACTCCGTTATCCGCGATAACAGAGTTCTTGCCGGATGCGAAATTCAGCCATATTTCATCAATAAAGGCTCACTTATATAAATTAATTCGGGGGAATAATTATGGCAACTAAGACCACAAGTGAAACGACAAAGACAACTAAGGCGCCCGCCGCAAAGACTACGACTAAAACCGTGAAGAAAACGGCTACCGTCGTAAAAGCTACGACTACTAAACCCGCGACTAAAACGACGAAAACCGCAGCCGTTAAGCCCGCACAAAAGAAGAAGATTTTGTTTGTTGCTTCGGAGGCTACGCCGTTCATACAGACGGGCGGACTTGCCGACGTTATCGGTTCTCTTTCGAAG
>CAMWQS010000073.1 GCA_947176485.1 uncultured Clostridia bacterium
TTCGTCGGCCGCGTCAGATGTGTATAAGCCACAGGCGGTATAGAAAAAGCCGCCGTCACGCAGTGACGGCGGCTTCTCGTATTCTAATAAGCTGTGCAGTCTTTTTTGCCGTAATAAGCCGAAACGTTAACTTTGCAGGTAGCTCCACCAAAGCTACCTTATGGCACACCGACGGGACTGTTTAGTGCTGCTATATCCCTATCCTGACACGGTTCGCAGTTGTCGGTTGCATAAGACCTTGGTATCAACACCCCTTACAAAGCGCAGCTTTCCACTTATTGCGTCGAGAAAGACAATTCGGTCCTGCTATTGCGGATTGCAGGTACAGGGCACCGCAAACTCCCCACTTAGCACAGTGGTAACATTTTAACAGATATTTAATTTTTTTGCAACTAAATTTGCGGCTTTCAAGGCTTTATTCGGTATTAGCTTGACAATTTTTTGTCGATAAACTAAAATAAAGAAAAATTCTTAGGTATGTATTTATGGCAAACTGTTCACACGACTGTTCTTCATGCGGCGATAGCGGTTGCGCTTCCCGCAAGAAGGAAAGCCTTATAAGAAAGCCTCACGAAATGAGTGATATTAAAAAAGTAATCGCCGTGGTTTCGGGTAAGGGCGGTGTAGGCAAGTCTATGACTTGCTCACTTCTTGCCGCCGCCGCTCAAGCAAGCGGAAAGGTTACCGCGGTTATGGATGCCGACATAACGGGACCCTCGATTCCCCGTATGTTCGGTGCCGATAAGCGCGCCATGGGCTCGGATAACGGAATTTTACCCGTCGTAACCGAAGGCGGCGTGCAGATAATGTCAATGAACGTTCTCTTAGAGAACGAGGCGGAGCCCGTCGTTTGGCGCGGTTCGCTCATTTCGGGCACCGTTTTGCAGTTCTGGACGGACGTAATTTGGACGGGCGTAGATATTATGTTTATCGATATGCCCCCCGGTACGGGCGACGTTCCTCTAACGGTATTCCAAAGCATCCCCATCGACGGCATAGTGGTAGTAACCACCCCGCAAGACTTGGTCGGTATGATAGTTCAAAAAGCCGTTAATATGGCACAGATGATGAATATCCCCATTCTCGGCATCGTCGAGAATATGAGTTATATCAAATGCCCCGACTGCGGCAGAAAAATTCCCGTTTTCGGCGAAAGCAAGGTTGACGCCATCGCAATGGAATACGGTATCCCCAACGTTGCAAAGCTTCCCATAGACCGCGACTTAACCGTTGCCGCCGACGGTGGAAAGATAGAGGGGGTAGAGGATAACCCGTTAAGCGACTTTTTGGGCAAAATTCTCAAAAAAATAAAGCTATAAAAACACGCAAAGCCACTCGGACAGACCGCCCGAGCGGCTTTATTATTTACAAATATGTAAATACATTTTTAAAATTTCTGTTGACTGTGGAATTGTTTTGAGATATAATCAAACTGAGAAAATGAAATTAACTAAGGGGAAAATAATGGACGTTAATGAAATTTTAAGCAAATGCGACCATACTCAACTTTCCGTTACGGCAACGTGGGCGGATATCAAAGCTTTAATTGACGACGGTATAAAGTATCACACCGCGTCGGTGTGCATACCGCCTTGCTACGTGGGCGACGCCGCAAAATACGCAGGCGGCAAAATTGCCATCTGCACGGTAATCGGCTTCCCCAACGGCTATAATACCAAGGAAGTCAAGGTTTTCGAAACCGCCGACGCAGTAAAAAACGGCGCCGACGAAATCGATATGGTTATAAATATCGGTGATTTAAAGGCGAAGAATTACGCAAAAATTCAAGACGAAATCGTCGCAATTAAAAAAGCTTGCAACGGCAAGATTTTGAAGGTAATAATCGAAACTTGCCTTTTAACCGAAGACGAGAAGATTAAAATGTGCGAAATCGTAACCGCCGCAAAAGCCGACTTTATCAAAACCTCTACGGGCTTTTCCACGGCGGGCGCCACTCGTGAGGACGTGATTATTTTCAGTAAGCACGTCGGCAAAGACGTAAAAATCAAAGCGGCGGGCGGAATATCCTCCTTAAAGGACGCGGAAGATTTCGTAAACTTAGGCGCAAGCAGACTCGGCACTTCGCGTGTGGTAAAAATCGTAAAGGAAGGGAAGTAATATGAGTAACGAAAAACACCCCAACGTTCCCACCCCGCACATAACAGCAAAGTACGGCGATTTTGCAAAGACCGTGCTTATGCCGGGCGACCCTTTAAGGGCAAAATTCATTGCCGAAAACTTTTTGGAAAACGCAGTTCTCGTCAACAACGTTCGCGGCGTCAACGGCTACACGGGTACCTACAAGGGCAAGCGCGTTTCCGTTATGGCTTCGGGAATGGGTCAGCCGTCTATCGGTATTTACTCGTACGAGCTTTATAATTTCTACGACGTCGAAAACATTATCCGCATAGGCTCGTGCGGTTCGTTCGATAAGGACTTGCACGTCCGCGATATTATAATCGCCCTCGGTGCTTGCACCAACGGCAACTACGCTATGCAGTACAACCTTCCTGGCACGTTCTGCCCCATTGCCGACTTTTCGCTTGCACGCCGTGCGGCTGAGCTGTGCGAAGAGGCGGGCGTAAAATACAAGGTTGGCAACATTTTCTCGTCTGATATGTTCTACGACGATATGAACAGCGGTATGCAATGGGCAAAAATGGGTGTTTTAGGCGTTGAAATGGAAAGCGCAGCCCTCTATTGCAACGCAGCCCGCGCCGGCAAAAAAGCGCTTTGTATCTGCACCGTAAGCGACAGCTTTATCTACCCCGAAGAAAACACTACGGCGGAAGAGAGGCAGAACTCGTTTACAAACATGATGAAAATCGCATTGGAGCTGGCTTAATATGTCAAAGAGATTTTTCCTTATAGTGCTTGACAGCTTCGGCGTCGGTGAACTTCCCGACGCGTACAAGTGGAAGGACGAGGGCAGCAATACCTTGGGTGCGATTCGTAATCACCCCAATTTCAACTGCCCCAACCTTACCGACCTCGGTCTTTTCAATATCGAGGGAGTGGGTGGCGGTATCGCCGAGCCCAAGGCAAGCTATGCAAGAATGCGTGAGCAGTCTATGGGCAAGGATACCACTATAGGTCACTGGGAAATCGCGGGCATAATTTCCCCCGAGCCTCTGCCGACATATCCCAACGGCTTCCCCGACGAGGTTATAAACGAATTTGAAAAACTTACGGGCAGAAAGGTAATCTGCAACAAACCGTACTCGGGCACGGAGGTCATCAAGGACTACGGACGCGAGCATATGGAAACGGGTGCGCTTATCGTGTACACCTCGGCGGACAGCGTGTTCCAAATCGCCGCCCACGAGGATATCGTGCCGGTGGAAGAACTCTATAAATACTGCGAAATCGCTCGCAATATGCTCGTCGGCAAACACGGTGTAGGCAGAGTAATTGCCCGCCCCTTCAACGGCGGATATCCTTTTACGCGCACCTCGAACAGGCACGATTTCTCGTTGCTCCCCCCGAAGGACACGATGCTAAACGTCTTGCAGCGTGCGGGTTACGACACTATTTCCGTCGGCAAAATTTACGATATTTTTGCTGGTAGCGGCGTTTCCGAAAGCCACCGCACGACCTCAAACGCGCACGGAATGGAGGTAACGAAGGAGCTGCAGAAAAAGGACTTTTCGGGTCTGTGCTTCGTTAACCTCGTTGATTTCGATATGAAATACGGGCACCGCAACGACGTACCCGGCTATGCAGCCGCCGCGACGGAGTTCGATAACTTTTTATCAACCTTCCTTCCCGCGATGAGGGAGGACGATATTCTATTGATTACGGCAGACCACGGTTGCGACCCCGCGACCCCGTCCACCGACCATTCCCGCGAATACACGCCTATGCTAATTTGCGGTAAATCGATTAAAAGCGGTGTCAACCTCGGTACCCGTTCAAGCTTTTCGGATATCAGTGCAACCGTACTCGAATATTTCGGCGTTGCACAGCAAGGCACCAAAGGCGAAAGTTTCTTAAAGGCGGTAACCAAATGACCGATTATAAATCGCTAATGCTCCAAGCGCAGGAAGCGCGCAAAAAATCTTATTCACCCTATTCGCATTTCTGCGTAGGTGCGGCGTTGCTTACCAAAAGCGGCAAAATCTACACGGGCTGCAATATTGAAAACGCAGCTTACACGCCTACGAACTGTGCCGAACGTACGGCAATTTTCAAAGCCGTCAGCGAGGGCGAGCGCGACTTCGAAGCAATGGCAATAGTGGGCGGCAGAGCAAACGAAAAGGGCGGTTTTTGCGCCCCTTGCGGCGTTTGCAGACAAGTAATTTCCGAGTTCTGCGAAAAAGACTTTGAAATCGTTCTCGGTGACGAGGAAGATCTCAAGGTCTACAAACTTTCCGAACTGTTGCCGTTTTCGTTTTCGAAAAACGACTTATAATTTACCGCGGATAAAATATGAAAAAATTTTTAAGTAAAATCTTAATCGTCATAGTTGCGGCGTTTATGCTCGTTACGGCAGTCGGCTGTTCGTATTTGGAAGAGCTTTTGAAAACTCCTAGCGGAACACCCACCCAAACGCCTACACAAAATCTTCCCAAGCTTCCCACGCCCGAGGTCGTTATCGATAGCGACGGCGTTGCTTCGTGGGAAAAGGTGGAGGGTGCCGCATATTACGTATACGTCATTAACGACGCAGGCGAAAAGCCTATCTCGGTTACCAGCGTACAGCTTACGGAGAACTCGTCAATAAAGGTTCGGGCAATAAGCGGCAACAAAGAATATGCAAACAGCGATTTTTCTCAAACCCAAACTTACGTAAAAGGCAGCCTTCAAACTACCAAGCTTGCAACCCCGCAAGTTTCAATAAATAGCGACGGCGTTGCCTCTTGGGGCAAAATCATCAACGCGCAGTATTACGTTTACGTAATAAATAACGGCGCGGAAATCAAAACTTCCCAGTGCAGCGTTCAGCTTACCGAAAACCAGTCAATCAAGGTTAAGGCGGCAAGCGACGATGCAAATTACACTGACAGTAATTTTTCGCAAATCCAAACTTACGTAAAGGGTTCAACCCCGCCCGTTCCGCACACGCACGCCGATGCGAATAACGACGGCAAATGCGACCAGTGCAAAGAAAGCGTTATGGCTGAGCTTTCATTTTTGGCTGTAAACGACTTGCACGGCAAGTTTAAAGATACCGGCTCTCAACCCGGTGTGGACGAATTTACTACTTACTTAAAAAATTTATACGCAGACACTAAGCGTGAAGAAATTTTACTTTCTTCGGGCGATATGTGGCAAGGCACGGTGGAATCGTCTTCCACCAAAGGTCAGCTTATGACCGAGTGGATGAATGAAGCCGGCTTTGCTTCGATGACGCTCGGCAACCACGAATACGACTGGGGCTCGCAAGTTCTTACGCCCAACAGCAAGCTTGCTTCCTTCCCGTTCCTTGCAATCAACGTTAAGTATAACAACCAACCCGTTGACTACTGCCAAGCTTCGACCGTCGTTGAAAAGGGCGGTATAAAGATAGGAATAATCGGCGCGATAGGCAACTGTTTAAGCTCTATTGCCAGCGAATCTAGAACGGGGCTAAGCTTTGCTACTGGAAGTGAGCTGACTTCGCTCGTTAAGGCTGAATCTAACAGGCTCAGAAATTCGGAAGGATGCGATTTTATCGTATACTCCATTCACGACGGCGGTACCGGCTTTAACCAAACGGGTATAAACTCGGTTTCGGCATCGCAAATTTCAGACTATTACGACGTTTCGCTTTCAAACGGATACGTAGACCTCGTGTTCGAGGGGCATACCCATCAGCGCTATATTTTACAGGACCAATACGGCGTTTACCATTTGCAAGGTGCAAGTGAAAACCGCTTCGTAAGTTGTGCGGAAGTTTCGTATAACACGGTAACGGATAAATATACGGTAACGCCCAGTCATATCGGTACGAGCGTTTATGCAAACAGCAGCTTAGACGACGACCCCATAGTTGACAAACTTTACAATAAGTACTTCCCCGACAGCGACCCCTATGAAGTTATAGGCACTAACAGGACGGAACGTGACAGCACCGAAATCTGCGAAAAAGTTGCCGAACTTTACTACGAGAAGGGTAGAGAGCTTTGGGGGAATGAATATAATATCGTTCTCGGCGGCGGTTTTTTGAATGCGCGCAATCCGTATAAAATTGCTGCGGGTGACGTAACTTATGCTGACGTATCTGCCGTTATGCCGTTTGACAACGACATAGTTTTGGGCAGAATCAGCGGTTACAATTTAAAAAACTTCTTCACTTGGAATAACTATTACGTTTATGGTACGCTTACGTCGTCCCAAGTTTCAAATAACGCCACTTATTATATAATAGTAGATACTTATACTTCGACTTACCCGTCCAACCATATTACGGAAGTTAAGCGTATAACAGGCACCTATGCAAGAGACTTGCTTGCCGACTTCGTTTCAAAAGGCGGCTGGGGCACGGGTACGAAAAGCACGCTTTACTTAGGCAACCTTTCACAAGATTTTAAAAGTTTAACGGGGTACTCCCTATGAGAATGTTCGATATCATAAAGAAAAAGCGCGACGGCGGTGAACTCAGTACCGAAGAAATTAAGTTTTTCATCGACGGCGTTACGAACGGGACTATTCCCGACTATCAGATTTCCGCGCTCTGTATGGCGATTTACTTCCGCGGCATGAGCGTGCGTGAAACCTGTGATTTAACATTTGCCGTGCGCGATTCTGGCGACAAGCTGAACTTTTCGGCAATTGACGGAATACGCGTCGACAAGCACTCCACAGGCGGCGTTGGTGATAAAACGAGCTTAGTCGTTGCGCCTATCGTTGCCTCGTTCGGCGTAAAAGTTGCCAAGATGAGCGGTAGGGGCTTAGGCCACACGGGCGGCACCATCGACAAGTTAGAGGCTATCGAAGGCTTCAATACGACTCTTTCGGACGCGGACTTTATAAAGCAAGTCAACGATATCGGTTTTGCAATAGTGGGGCAGAGTAGGCAGTTTGCCCCCGCCGATAAAAAACTTTACGCTTTGCGCGACGTTACGGCAACCGTAGACAGTATGCCGCTTATCGCCGCAAGCATTATGGGCAAAAAGCTTGCCGCCGACGACGACTGTATCGTATTGGACGTCAAAACGGGCAGCGGCTCTTTTATGAAGAGCATAGAGGACAGTAAGGCGCTTGCTCGGCTTATGGTAGATATCGGCAAAAACGCCGGTAAAAAAATCGTTGCGCTCATCACTAATATGGATAGACCTTTGGGCTACGCTATCGGCAACTCGCTTGAAGTTATCGAGGCGGTTGAAACCCTCAACGGTCACGGTCCCGAAGATTTTACCGAAGTGTGCTTAACGCTTGCGGGTTATATGCTTTCGCTTGCGGGTAAAGGCAGCGTAGACGAGTGTAGGGAAATGGCTAAGCGTGCAATTTCAGACGGAAGCGCGCTTGCAAAGTTCAGGCAAACGGTTGCGGCACAGGGCGGCAACGCGAAACTTATCGATAACCCCGCAAAGTTTGCAAAGGCAAAATATTCTTATTCCGTAAAAAGTACAACCCGCGGCTATATCTGCAAGGTAGATACCGAAGCTTACGGGCT